>CAUYYV010000203.1:0-6368 GCA_963577075.1 Phycisphaerae bacterium | reverse complement strand
TTCCGGCTATGCTCTAACCGAAGCGAGGTATTGACATGACTCCAAGTTCCATTGGCATGGGTCCAAGTTTAATTGGCATGAATGGTTTATGGGTTGGCGGCATCGTGGTTTTGGTCATTATTGGCCTGTTTTTATTGTTTTTGGTCATTCGGGAGATCAGCCTGTATCTGCAGGCGTTATTCTCGGGGGTGCGCGTCAAGTTTATTGATCTGATCATGATGCGCTTCCGCAAGGTAAACCCGCGCATCATCGTGCTGACACGTATTCAAGCGGGCAAGGCGGGACTGGAGATCGCCACCAATCAGTTGGAGACGCACTACCTGGCGCGTGGCCGGGTATCGAACGTGGTCAATGCCATGATCGCTGCGGACCGCGCCAAGATTAGCCTGCCGTGGGACACAGCCTGCGCGATTGATCTGGCCGGCCGTGATATTCTCGACGCCGTGCAGACCTCGGTAAACCCGAAGGTAATTGACTGTCCCAACCCGTCCCAGGGCCGAGTGACAATCGACGCGGTGGCGCAGGACGGCATTCAACTCAAGGCCCGGGCCCGCGTGACCGTGCGCGCCAACTTGGCGCGGTTGATCGGCGGGGCGACGGAGGAAACCATTGTCGCCCGCGTCGGTGAGGGGATCGTGACGACGATCGGATCGGCGACCAGTCACAAGGCCGTGCTGGAAAACCCCGACCGAATCTCCAGAACCGTGCTGGAAAAGGGCCTTGATGCGGGCACCGCGTTCGAGATTCTGTCGATCGACATCGCCGACATCGACGTGGGCGATAACATCGGAGCCAAGTTGCAGGCCGACCAGGCCGAGGCGGACAAGCGTCGTTTCCAAGCCGAAGCCGAGAAGCGCCGCGCTATGGCGGTTGCACAGGAACAAGAGTTTCAGGCCGAGGTGCAGAAGAACCGCGCGCTGGTTGTGCTCGCCGAGGCCGAGGTGCCCAAAGCCATGGCAGATGCCTTCCGATCGGGCAACATGGGCATCATGGACTATTACCGCATGCGCAACATCCAAGCGGACACCTCGATGCGCGACAGCATCTCCCGCGAGGATAAAGATGAGACACCGCAGTAGTTACGCGGGCAATACCCGTCGATGGTGATTACAAATCAGCGTAAGCGCAAAGCGCGGCGGCATCACCGGTCCTTATCAAATCGCGCAGACGCGGCGAAAAAGCCCACAACGATGCCGACGAGACTTCGCTCAACGCCAGCCTGTCGAGAATGCGGCCCTGCAATTCGTCAAGGTCCTCACCAGTCAGCGCGCTGATGTGCAGCACGTCGGCCGGGTCGTTGTCGCGGCGAGCGTTGGACAGATCGCTCTTGTTGACCACGTGCAAATCGACCGCACCCGGCAGGCCGCTCGGATCGGGCCAGTCGCAGTCAGCGTCGCGCATGGCGATCAACACGTCGGCGCCACCGACCACCTGCCGCGCCAACTCGATAGCACGCTGCTCGATCGGATCATCGCTGTCGCGCAAGCCCGGCGTATCGAGCCAACGCACCGCCACGGCGGACTCCGGGTTCTGGACTGCGGGCCTTGGACTCAACTCGACCAGGCCGCCGACCCAGTCGCGCGTCGTCCCGGGCAGATCGGCAACGAGACTGGCCGATCGTCCCATCAAACGATTGGTCAGCGTGCTCTTGCCCACATTCGGTCGGCCAACCACAACCACGCAGGGTGCATCGATCAGCCGATCGAGCGTTTGACTTCGCAGTGCGATCACATCGCGCTGATCATCGGTGATTTCGGACGCCCGATTTGCCCCATAGTTGCGCCAAAGATCCGGCTGCGCGAGCAACAGGTCGATCGCAGCGGGGCTGGCGGCGCGGGCAAGCGCAGCGAGCATGTCGGCTTCAAGGTCATTGGTCGCCTCGGGGTACAGTTCGCGAGTCGACATCTCATTGCAATACGTGCAGTTGCGGTCGACCAACGCATCGATCAGCTTTTGCACCACGCGAAGCCCGCCGTGCGGCATGATCTGTGCCATGCCCTGCGACCCGTCGCGCAGCAGCACCGCGCAGCCGTCGTCAATGCCGGCCAGCGACACGAACCGAACCCGGCCGGGCGGCCAATCGTGCGTTGCGGTCAGGTCGCGCAACATCGCGGCCGCCCCTGCCCCGTGCAATTGCACTATCGCGATCGCACCGGGGTTGGGCGCGGTCATCAACGTGATCAGCGTCGGTCCCACGCTCACCTCACATCAGTGTCGTAAAAATACATCTCGTCCGGCTGCATCGGCCGACCGTGAGGGAAGTTGAGCAGCATGACAGCCACGGTAACGGTCGCCGGTATGACCTGCGGCAAGAACGAGCGGCTGGTCAACACCACGATCAGGCTGACAAAAGTAATTACCTCACAGATCGCAAAGAAAATAATGTTGCCGGTGTAGTATCCCTCGGGGCTGACACGGTGTCCGACCCAATACCGCTTATATACCTGCGAACGCACAGATAAACCTGTCGGCAGCATGGTGATAAACAAGACGAGACTCGTGTAGAACAGGACCGGATCATCCCCCGGCGGATGATCATGACCGCCAGGCGATCGACCACCACTGACCTTCACAATCACGACAACGGCAAACGCCACGACGCCCAAAAGCAAGCCTGCCCAGAGCAGGCGGAGCAATGTTAATTGATGACGTTTGTACGGGTCCTCATTCGTTTCTAGGCCGTGCAAATGATTCACCGACCTTTTCCGCGTGTCGGGCCCAGCAGGGTCAGCCTCATACCCAGCAGGGTCAGGTCGGGTACGATGCGATCAACCATCTCGAAATCCTTGAACAGCAAATCCGCGTCGCCGCCGGTGGCGATCACGACCGGGAATGAGCCGGCAACCTCGGCGTAATGCTCGGTCAGCTCGCGCACCATGCCGCGGACGCCGTAGAATATGCCGCTGCGGATGGCCTCGACAGTACTATGCCCGATCGGCTCGGATGGCGCCTCCATTTCCACCTCCGGAAGCTGTGCCGCACCGTCGGCGAGGCCGTCGAGCATGATCTGTATACCCGGCGCGATCGCCCCGCCGTGAAACGTGCCGGTACCGTCGATAAAATCGATGGTCACGGCCGTGCCAGCGTCGACGACGACACACGCCTGTCCCATCACGTCATAGGCCGCCGCCGCGTTGAGCAGCCGGTCCTCGCCGACGATTGCTTCCGGATCAAGCTGCCTGCCGATCGGAACGGGCATATCCTGCTCCACGCGGATCACCTTCACACCCAACCGCTTGTTGACCTGCTCGATGACACGCCCGGTCATGGGCGCGGACGTCGAAGCGATCATGACCAACGCGTCGCCTGAATCAGCGATCGGCCGGTACGACCGCTCGATCTCGCCACCCACCGCGGTGAAATTCGAGTTGGGCACGATCACGGATTGTTCGAGCCGATCACCGGCAAATGCACCGAAACGGGTCCGGGTGTTGCCGATGCAGATAGCCAACAGGTTCGGTGTCATCGGGTTTCCGATCTCATTTGGGCCAGTCGGTGTTTTGTCGTTCGTCACCTCTGATACGATGCCAGCAGGCTTCGAGCAACTTCGCCACGCCGATCCCGGTGGCGGCGCTGATCGCAAAAACCTCAACTTCGATCGCCGGTTCGATCAGGTCAACCGCCGCAGCACGGTCATCGTCGTTTGGCAGCAGATCCATTTTATTGATCGCGACGATCTGCGGCTTTTCGGCCAACGCCTCGGAATAGCCGGCCAATTCTTCACGAATGATCCTGTAGTTGCTGATCGGGTCGGAGCCGTCGATAGGGTCGGCGTCGAGCAAGTGTACGAGCAACCGGGTGCGTTCGACGTGGCGTAGAAACCGGGTGCCCAAACCCTGGCCCTGATGAGCGCCTTCGATCAGCCCGGGCAGGTCCGCCACGACCATGCGCCGCGGCGCACCGGAGGAGCCGCCACCGGGCAGCTCGACGATGCCGATATGAGGCTCGAGCGTGGTGAACGGGTAGTCCGCGATCTTCGGCCGGGCCCGCGTGATGGCCGCGAGCAGCGTCGACTTGCCCGCGTTCGGCAGGCCGACCAACCCCACATCGGCGATCAGTTTCAACTCGAGCCGCAGCGTCAACTCCTGGCCAGGCTCGCCGGGCGTGCTGTTGCGTGGTGTCTGGTTGGTCGGTGACTTGAAGTGCTCATTGCCGAACCCGCCTTGTCCGCCGCGGGCGACGACAAGCCTCCTGCCCGGCACGTCCAGGTCGGCAAGCAACTCGTTGCTCTGGCCGTCGTACACCAGCGTGCCCGACGGCAGGCGTACTTCCAAATCCTCGCGGGTCAAGCCGTGGCATTGGCGGCCGCCACCGCGTTCGCCATCGGGCGCGAACCAGTGGTGCCGACCAGCAAAATCGAGCAGCGTGTCCACGCCGGGCCAGGCCACAAGAACAACCGACCCGCCGTCGCCACCGTCGCCGCCATCCGGACCGCCCTTGGGCGCAAACTTCTCACGCCTGAAACTGACGCACCCATCGCCGCCCTTGCCGCTGCGAACTATAATCGTGGCACGATCGATCAGCATGCTCAGGCTCGCCATCAAGTCAGGGCGCCACGCCGTCGTCGCGCAGCACAGGACACACTTCGCCTATTGGTTCCGTGTGAAACACAGTCTATCGAAGAGCCTTGCGAACGGCCCGAAATCGAGGCGGCCGTTGCACGAGCAACTCGGGGCACTCGAGTTGGCCCGGGACACGCCTCTTGGTAGATCCTGTGTTCGGGGCAGACGCCCCGGAAAATCCCAATGGCGCAGAACCGGTTACCTCGAACCGCTTCACAATCTTCCGATTACCGAACACCCGAGAGAGCGTCGTGCCTGTTTCTTCGCACCACTTCTCATGTGCCACACGCTCATCTGCTTCGAAGATGGCGTGCCCTTCGGGTATCAAAACAGATAGAAATTCGCGAGCCTCGGCGTGAGAAATGGCAAGCCGCGACCTGCCCTTGATCGCTTCGCCCCGGTCACTGAACATGCACGTGATACCGCTCCGCAAGGTTATCGGATGTGCACCTTTCGGCCCTGGAACTGGACAATGCCGTCGGCCAAGGCGAACAATGTGTTGTCTCGGCCCATACCGACCTGATAGCCGGGCTTTAACGGCGTGCCGCACTGGCGGACGATGATGTTGCCCGCTCGGGCCCGCTGGCCGCCGTAGAGTTTGACGCCGCGGTACTGTGCATTCGAGTCGCGGCCGTTTTTTGAACTGCCCTGTCCCTTTTTATGTGCCATGGCGTACCTCGTCCGAAGTGGTGTCTTCCTATTCGGGCCGAGGATTCTAGCCGCACCGGAGTGGGCTCGTCAACTGCGGGCTTGTCAAGTTGGGCGGTAGACGAAATCACAGATGGCGGCCAGCATCCCAATCGTCAGTTCACTGCCCGCCACGGCAACGGATGATATCACTTTGCCCAGCGGTTATTAGGACGAACGAAACTGCACCGCCCCTGCCTTACGGGCAAGCGAATCCCCATGCTAAACATTTAACTTGCCTCCTCCGTTGATGGGCCGGCCCATGTTCCAAGGTCACCCGATGCGTACCAGTATGATGCTCCCACTAAATATTGGCCCCATATCAGTTGTTGGACCGATCTACTCCAGAGCCTGCCGTTTACGCGCCGCCAGCCATGGTATGGCACGAATTGACTAAAATTTAGCTAATGCTTGCGATAATTGCGGTTGAGTAGTCCAAAAATTGGCTGCTCACCAGAAATTTGCCGCGAAAACACTTTTTTTGCATGAAATATTCGGGTTACGCGTTATAATTATAGTATAGCCGAAAGAACCTGCCCGCCTGATTGTCAGTATTAATAAACAGAGAAATGAGGTCCCAAAACTGCGTTTCGCGCGACCTGTGCCGCGATATGCGTGGAGGCCAATAGGCTAGGCGTCGAGCAGAATCTGCGGAACCCCCTTGTTTCCATTGTTTTTGGCGATTGGTTCGTAAGAGAAAGGCAGAGTCGTCATCATGCAACCACTGACCCATAAGCTCTCGCCACTTCAGCAGACACGGCGAACCACTGGGGTGACGCTTGCAGGATCCACGCGACAACTCAGCGGCGATGATCAGGCCACGCTCAAGCAAATCCTCACGGGCAAGTACGAGTTCGTGAAGAACCCCATCTTCGGTAGGTCCAATGCCCAGCGAAAGCTGTTCGAGGAGGTCGAGGAGATCGCCCAACCGGACACAAGCTGGTACCACCCGGTGATGGATCGCTACAGCGACGCCGAGCATCGCCAGGGGCGGACCCAGCGAGGCGCCGTGCTGTTGACCGCTTCGCAGGAGCGTGTGCTGTTCCTCCAATTCAACTACTGCCGCTACAGGGTATGCAAGCTACGTGACAAGCTGTGCGCCGCGGGCGACGGGTTCGA
>CAUYYV010000202.1:0-6384 GCA_963577075.1 Phycisphaerae bacterium | reverse complement strand
GCGGTTTCGCCGACGGCAGAACTCGAAGGCGTAGCGCAGGCACCGCTCGACGCCATGGCGGGTGTTGCACATGATCTGGGTGGCGACCTCGTTGGGCGTGTTCTTGTACTGGATACCCCCCATGCCGGCATAAAGTCCTTCAGTATTCTCGCGGATAATGACGAAATCGACCTCCGCCGGACCTTTACCTGCCAGCGGGCAGGGCACGCCGGGGTACAGCTTGACCGGACGAAGGTTGATGTACTGGTCCAACTCGAAGCGTAGACGCAGCAACAGGCCCTTTTCGAGAATGCCTGGCGCAACATCGGGATCGCCGACAGCACCGAGATAGATCGCATCGAACCGCTTCAGTTCTTCAATCTGCTCATCGGTGATGATGGGTATGGACGGCTCGGTCGGATCGCCGCCTCGGGCCAAGTAACGCTTGCCGCTAAAGTCGAACTGCTGCGTCTCGAAGGTGAACCCCCCCGTGTCGGCCGCCGCCCGCAGCACCTTCAGCCCTTCGGCCGCAACTTCCGGCCCCGTGCCGTCGCCGCCGATCACCGCGATTTTGTAATTCTTACCCATGTGGTCAACTCCTTGTCGATCCCGGCTCACCAAGCCACACCGCCGAGGTTGGGGTCCACCATCATTGCATTCAACGGTGACGCGTCAAGCTGGACAAAAAGCGCCATCAGGAGGATGGATTGAAGAGACCAGGAGCGATCCATTTCGCGTCAGCCGCACAAGGCGATTCCGACCTCGCCACCGATCATCGGACTGCCGCGGGCGCATACGAGGACTCGTACACCACGTATGCCGCACAGATGATCACAACTCGACCAGCATGGTCAACCGACAGCTTCCATGGCGTTGACCTTTTCCAGCCGGCGGGCGTGGCGGGGCTCGCCGGTGAATTGCGCCGAAACAAATGCCTTGACCAGTTCCGCAGCCAAGGCCGACCCGACGATCCGGGCGCCCAGGCACAAGACGTTGACATCGTCGTGCGCGACGCATTGGACGGCACTGTAGGCATCATGGCACAGCCCCGCGCGGACACCCTTCATCTTGTTGGCCGCGACCGAGGCACCGACACCGCTGCCGCAGATGAGAATCCCGCGGTTCGCATGGCCGTGCTGGATCGCCTGACCGACGTAACGGGCGAAGTCCGGGTAGTCGTCCTGAGGCGCCAGGTCGTGAGCGCCCAAGTCCGCCACCTCGTGACCCAGCGATGCAACTAATTCAACGATCAACCCTTTGAGCGGGAAGCCTCCGTGGTCACAGGCAATGGCAATCTTCATCACGATGCTCCGAGGGTGATCACGTCCGGGTACGAGCCCAGTAGTATTAGCAAACGGCAACGGTAAGCATAGAGTCGATACCATGTATCCGTCAATGCTCACCGAGGACACGAAAGGCGAACATGGTCAACACAAATCGAACGATCTTGATCACGGGCGTCACGCGTGGACTGGGCAGAGCGCTGGCCGAGCGATTCGTCGAAGCGGGCCATCACGTCGTCGGCTGTGGGCGGTCACGCCAGCAGATCGATGAGCTGCGCAACCGCTGGCAGGATGATCATGATTTCGACGCCGTGGACGTTGCCAGCGCCGCGCAGGTCGATCGCTGGGCGAAGCGTGTCATCGCCACGACCGGCGCACCTAACCTGCTGATCAACAACGCGGCCATCATCAACGCCAACAAGCCGCTGTGGAAGGTCAGCTCCGCTGATTTTTCGAACGTCATCGACGTGAATATCAAGGGCGTGGCGAACGTCATCCGCGCGTTCGTGCCCGCGATGATCGACCGCGGCCGCGGCGTAATTGTCAACCTCAGTTCCGGCTGGGGCCGATCGACGTCACCCGAGGTGGCGCCGTACTGCACGACCAAATGGGCCGTCGAGGGCTTGACCAGGGCCCTGTCGCAGGAGTTGCCCGACGGATTGGCCACCGTCGCGCTCAACCCGGGCACCATCGACACCGACATGCTGCAAAGCTGCTTCGGCGCCGCCGCGTCAATCCACCAGTCGCCCGAAAAGTGGTCGCGGACCGCCGCCCCATTCCTGCTGAAACTGGGTCCCGGAGATAATGGAAAGGCGCTTACCGCGCCGTGAGATGCAGCGATTTTCCACCGTATACTATAAAGCAGACCACCGGAGCAAAGCTGATGACACCCGAGCAGCGTTACTTATTCGATCTCAAGGGTTACCTGGTCGTGCGTGCTGCGCTGGATGCTGCGACCGTGGGCCAGATCAATGAAATAATCGACGGGCTTGAAAAGCTCACGGACGAACAGTCGGCCGAGCGGGGCATTGCTCGGCAGTATCGCGGGAGCGATAGCTTGTACGCCACGGTCGCACCGCCACCCCCGGAACGGCTCGCCGACTACGATACGCCCGCGTTGCCTTGCGGCGAGCCATATGAACGGTTGATCGACTGGCCGGCAACGATTGGCCTGGTGCAGGAGCTAATCGGTGAGCCGATGCGCCTCGACGCGGCGTCGTTCATGTCGCGCAACCCCGGCGGTGGATTCCGGTTTCACCACGGTTACGCCGAACTGCTACCCTACTGCCAATACGCTTTTGATGACGGACAATTCAAGTGCGTGAGCATCAAGATCGGTTATGCGCTGACGGATGTGAACGTGGACGACGGTGCATTTGTGGTGATTCCGGGCAGCCATAAGAGCAATTTCACCAACCCGCTGGTCGGCCAAGTGCCCGACCTGTCGCACCCGCTGGTCGAGGCGATTCCCTGCCGCGCCGGTGACGCAATTTTGTTCACCGAGGACCTGTCGCATGCCGCGGTCGAGAATCGTGGCGCCAAGACGCGGCGCACGCTTTTCTATTCATACGCACCCGCATACCAGTGCCGGTGGCCCAACCTGTGCGACCCGGCAGACAATTTCGAGAACCACGCGACACCGGGACAAATCGAGTTGGTCACACGCCCGGCAACGTTTGTGCCCGCCTAGTGGCGCACCGCAACCACAATGCTCGAGGGATCACGTGATGACCAGCCCGCGAACAACCGAGGAGGAGGCATTCAACCTGAAGAGCGGGGCCAAGACCGGGCAGATCAGTCATGAAGAGAAGCACTTTTTTGACATTGCCGGGTATCTCGTACTCGAAAACGTGTTGGATGCGGGCCGGCTCATCGAAGCGCGTGATGCGATCGATCGAATCATGGCCTCACCGACCAACGGGATCAATGACCCGGCGACAGGGCGCTACGGCCGTGAACTGTTGAACGTCATTGAATCAGGCGGCGTAATTGAGGACGCGATGGCGATCCCGAGGGTGTTGCCCTACGTCGAGCAATTCGTGTGGGGCCGTCAACACCGGCTGGTCGGCTCGCGTGCGATTCTGCGGTCACCGGGCGAGGCAGTGCCACTGAACCAAGGCGGCGCAGCCGACCCACGCCGACACGCGCGCTACCGCTGCTGCGGCAACGGTCAGTTTCGATGCCTGATGACAACCTGCTTTATCGCAATGGACGACACCGGCACCGACAATGGCGAGTTTTGCGCCATCCCCGCCAGCCACAAGAGCAATCTGCCCCATCCATATACCAAGATGAAACTTCGTGATGTCGCGCCACTTGAGTCGATCCCCCTGCCCGCCGGTTCAGCCGTGTTTATCACTGAAAACATTGCGCACGCTTTTTGTCCACCAGCAGGCGGACCGCAGACCTGGCTGGCGTATCACTACGGCCCGTCCTACATGATGAATCTACCCGGTTGCAATCCCTCGACGAAGACCTTGGAGCGAACGGCGGCCGATCCGATCAAGACCCACTTGCTACTCAAGCCGTATTATCACCCCATTACCGCCCAGCGCAAAACAAACGGCTGACTCCATTTGATCGTGTCGGGTTCACAACATCACGGCAGCGATGCCGATACAACCGGCCACCAGTGTCGTTGAGAGGGCCGTGTCGAGACCGTTCGATGCACCCGATCAACGCAAATTGTCAGTTCATGCTGTTTCTGTTTCACTGCGGACCGGTGTGCCGCGTGATTGCCCCGATCACGGCATGAGCATCTGCCACGAACGGATTGTCGTTTAAGTTCTTGGCTTTCTAGATTGGGCCCTTTTTGTCCGTTCAACCACGGCGCCCAGGTCATCCACGATGTGATCCGCTTCGCCGTAACCCGCAGCCTCGTTGGCTGCTCCATCACCGGTGCGCACGAGAAAAGTCGTAGCACCAACGAGTTTGCCAAGCTCAACATCGCACGGATTGTCACCAACGAGAAACCCCTTTGATGGATCAAAGCCCAACTGTTCGGCGGCGCGTCGGATCATGCCGGGGCGTGGCTTGCGGCAGTCGCACCCATCGTCGGGAGTGTGCGGGCAGAAATACGCCCCGTCAACCGCTGCGCCCTGCTCGGCGAGCAGGGCGATCATCCGATGGTGTACCCGTTGATACTGCTCCGGCGTGATGTAACCCCTGCCGATGCCGGATTGGTTGGTGATCAAAACGACGCCGAACCCGCAGTCGCGTAATCCACGGATGGCTGCCGCCACACCGTCGATCAGTTCCACGCCGGCCGGGTCTGCAAGGTAATGACGTTTGGCAATGACCGTGCCGTCACGATCAAGCAGTACAAACCGGCGTTTCATGCGGCCAACTCCTGGGCAAAGAATCACTCTGCGGCAGCATAGGATTCAGGTGTGCCGATGTCGAGAAACGGGCACACCGATTAGACGCCCACCAGGGCGGAACCGGCGGTCGCCTTGTTCACCTCGCGATCGAACGATACCGCCCATCGACCCCCAGTTCTTAAAAATGAATGAGCAATCGTGAGCTTGTTCCTAAGATGGTCTCGGCCAACTGCTGCTTCACGATGTCTGCCGAATCGAGCCCTGGCCGTGTCCCGCACATGGCCTCGCACAAGTTGAAGCGCCGTCACGCGGGGTGAGGCCGAATCTGGAAAGAAGTGCAAAGGGCGAAACACGAACTGATGCTGCAGCAACCTGCTACTTCGAACTTCGTATTTTTAACTTAGATCGAGATTACAATTCATGCCACCCATCGGCGCCGACAAGGGAGACGAACCGGCAGGCGAGTTGTGTTTGCTCGGTCCAGCGTTGCCCGCGGCGTTCTAGGACGACCAGTTGCTGGGAGGAGCGATCACCGAGGGGGATGACGATCCGGCCATCGCCTGCCAGTTGGTCACGCAGTGCCCGGGGCGTCTGCGGCGCCGCGGCGGTGACGATGATTCGGTCATAAGGCGACCGCTGCGGCCAGCCCATGGTGCCGTCGCCGACGACGACCTCGACGCGATCATCGAGTTGCAGGCCCGCAAGCCGCAACCGCGCTGAATCAGCGAGCGTGGCATGCGATTCGACGGTCACGACCCGGGCGCCCAGGTGGACGAGCACGGCAGCCTGGTACCCGCTGCCCGTACCGACCTCCAGCACGCGCAAACCCGCCGTCACCCGCAGCAACTGCGTCATCAACGCAACGATGTAAGGCTGGCTGATCGTCTGGCCTTCCATGGTGGGAAGCGCCCTGTCGGCGTAGGCCTCGGCCTGGTGCGACTCGGGCACGAAAAGGTGCCTGGGCACGACTCGCATCGCCTCAAGCACCGCCTCGTCGCACAGCCCGCGGTGACGCAACTGGCGATCGACCATCCTGTCGGCCTGAGACTGATAAGCGTGCATCAGCTTAACCATCAAACCGGGCCTTCGGCACATCATAATCCATCGAGGCGCCAGTGTGGTCGCACCACTTGACAGTGATGGGCGGACACTGCAAACTGGTCTCAGTTCGCAGGGAGGTGAACTTTGCCTGACATGGATGCCGCCCCTTCTGTTTCGTCACCCCGGCGACTACCCACCATCGTTGCTGGTGCGGCCCACCGTCGCGTCGCCGCATTGGATCGCCAGCAGATCCTGGACGTAACACGTCGATGCCTGACGGAATTGGGCTATGACGCCACAACGATCCGGCGGATCGCATCGAAGCTGGGCTGCTCCGTGGGGTCGATTTACCGTTTTTTTCAGGACAAACGGAGCCTGTTGAACGCTGTGGCCCAAAGCGTATTCGAACCGATCGCAGCCGCGGCGGAAACTGGCGTTTCGGTCGCCGAGTGTGAGCAGAGGTATCGCCAGGTAGCGTCTGAATCGGGCCATATCTACCGGCTGATGTTCTGGCTGGCCTGCGTCGATGACGAGTCCGAATCGCACCTGCCCCGGGTTATTGCGAGGCTGATTGATACTTGGACACAACAACTGGGCGGCCTTGAGCGGGCCCGCGAGCGATGGGTCATGCTGCACGGCAGTGTGCTACTGGACGACACTGCGGCCATTGCGGCGCCGTTTCAAGACCATCACGAGCACCGCCGGGTGGTGATCTCCAAGTTGCGCCCCCTGCCGGCACCATCGACGCCCAACCACGCCAC
>CAUYYV010000201.1:0-6399 GCA_963577075.1 Phycisphaerae bacterium | reverse complement strand
TATTTGTAGCTGCCGCCGGTCCAAAGAAAGGTATTGGAGCCGTCCAGACCCAGTTGTCCCATGTCCGACGGGCAATGATATGCTTCCCAGTCAGGCAAATAAGGGTTGAGCTTGCGACGACCGGGAATCTCGATGCGATCGGCTATGCTGAGCCACTGACCGTTCGTGTCCTTGCCGCCGTAGAGGCGGATGGTCCAGTTGATTCGAGAACTCCAACTAGGACTGGGGCTGTCTGAGCCGTCGTGCAGGTAGGCAGGGCCGTAGCCGAGGTTCTCATGGGTGTAGGAGTGCAATCCGATGCTTATCTGGCGCAGATTCGACGCACAATGAACAATCCTGGCTGCTTCTTGCGCCTTCTTGACCGCCGGCAGCAGCATGGCGATCAGGAGGGTAACGATCGTGAGCACCACAAGCATTTCGACAAGGGTGAATCCGCTGTCATGATTAAGTATGTTTCTACTCAACATGATTTGGTCCCTTGTCGGATAGGAGTTCGCCGTTGAGGGGCCTGCTCTTTTCACGACCATGCGGTATGAGCTCTTTACGTTGGGCATTAATTCGGAGCAGGGACCATGCTGAGTCATTTTTGTGGTCCGCCTGGCGTCGGCTGGTTCCCTCGGAGATTTCCCATTTGATCTGCGACCGGCGACTGCCCCCGGCCCAGCGACGCCGTTGTAATTGATGCTCATGCCCCACAACAACAGCAGGGGGGGTCTTTTCTTGGCTGCGATGAACGCTTGGTATCGGCGCAGACACCGGCCGGTTGATGGTCGAGGTGCAGAGGCTGGGGGCGAAAGCCGTATCGCCGACGTGTGGAATGTAGGCGGCGCTGGCGCAACGCTTATGGGTCGTTGTCGTAATCCATTTTTGGTCGTGGCCTGCGTGATCGATCGATTATGCGGTATGTGAGGTGAATCGTTGGACAATCGGCTTGTTGCCCGTAAGCCGTCAACCCGTGGAGTCGAACCTGGATGTCCGACCTCGAACAAGCGGATCGATATCGTCAATGATTACGCCGCGGACTTATTGGTCTGTGCCTCGCTCGGGTGGGAGCCGAAAACGCTGCTGCGTGAAGCGTTTTATCGTGGGGTATTGCCGTATTACTTGTAGAACTCGATCATGATTGTTCCCACCAGTCCCAAGGCCGGCTACCTAGCCTACAAGAGGCAAATAGATGCCGCCGTGGCGGGCGTGCTCGACAGCGGTTGGTACCTGCTGGGCGACGAGCTTCGTCGATTCGAGGTGGACTTTGCCCATTACATCGGTGTCGGCCATGCGGTCGGCGTGGCCAGCGGCACTGATGCGATCGAGTTGGCGCTGCGTGCCTGCGGCGTAGGCGCGGGCGACCTCGTGTTGACCGTCTCGCACACCGCGGTGGCGACCGTCGCTGCTATTGAACGCTGCGGCGCGGTACCCGGGTTCGTGGACATAGACCCGGTCACTTACAACATGGACCCGAACCGGCTCGAGGCCGCGATCCACAAGGCGGGTCGGCCCGTCAAGGCCGTGGTGCCCGTGCATCTCTACGGCCTACCGGCTGACATGAAAGCAATCGGGTCGATCGCTCGGGAGCACGGCATTTATGTCATTGAAGACTGTGCCCAAGCGCACGGCGCCGCGATCGATGGACGTCGAGTCGGCACGTTTGGTCACGTGGGTGCGTTTAGCTTTTACCCGACAAAAAACCTTGGCGCTCTCGGCGACGGCGGCTGCGTCGTCAGCGATGACCCGGCCTTGGCCGATCGTGTTCGATCGCTGCGCGAGTATGGCTGGCAGCAGCGGCATGTCAGCACCGTTCCCGGTGTCAACAGTCGTCTCGATGAATTGCAGGCGGCGATCCTCGGCGTGAAGCTTAAACATCTCGATGACGAGACCGGGCGAAGGCAGGAGATCGCGGCGGCCTATGACGCCACGCTGGGTGCGCTCGATATGAAGTTGGCGATGACACCTGGGGGTTACATGCACGTGTACCACCAGTACGTGATTCGTACAGACCAACGTGACGAGTTGAAGCGGTATCTCAGCGATCACGATATCGCTACGCTTATTCATTACCCCGTGCCCGTTCATCGCCAGCCGGCCTACGCGGGGCGTTTGCTCGATATCGGTTCGCTCGAGCAGACGCAGCAGGCAGCGGATCAGATATTGAGTCTGCCGATGTATCCTCAACTCACCAATTCGCAAGTTGCCCAGGTGGCTGAGCGGATTGTTGCGTGGTCGCGCCGATCAGATGTGTCATGAAATCACAAGATACGGTCGAGGGTAAACATCATGCCTTGTGCCATTACTGCACTTCTTCCGACAGCTGATTCCCTCTTCATGGGTTGGTGCGGTGCGAATCAATGCTCCGCCACGCCCAGGCTTTTACGCTTCACGTGTACACCCGCCTTGCCGTTGTCGTGATCGAACCTGGTCACGGCCAGTCAGATGTGATCAACAAGGGGATGAAGCGCGCCGACGGCGATGTGCTCGGTTGGCGGAACTGGATGACACATTGCCGCCTTTGTCTCAACGCTGCAGTTCGGCGGTGATGGGCTGGCCGTATCGTGGGCGCATTGTCCGCGCCACGCTGCGCCTGCCGTGGAATGGAAGCATTGGCGACAATTGCCGTGTTACCGGACGCAGCGGTCGTATCGGCTCCATTCGGTTAATCAATGCGGCCATAACGCCGATAAAATAGTGTCGTTGGAGGCGGATGGCTTTTCCCATGGCTTGCCCGGAACACACAATGCCGCAGCCTCGCATCACCATCATCACGCCCAATATCAATCAGGCTCAGTTTATCGAGCGCACGATCTGCAGCGTGCTCGACCAGGCGTACGGCAATCTCGAATATATCATCGTGGATCGCGGCTCGACTGATGATAGCTCGCGGATCATCCAGTTGTATGAAGACGAGGTCGCGTGGGCGACGATTCTAGCGGGAAGTCGGGGCGACGCGATCAACCATGCCATGACACGTGCGACGGGGCAGATCATGGCGATTGTCAACGGTGATGAAATGCTGCTGCCCGGTGCGCTCGACGAAGTGGCCAGGCGGATGGCCGATGACGAGTCAATCGAATGGCTCGTCGGAGGTTGCCAGTATGTCGATGAGTTCGACCAGTCGTGCGGGTCGGTGTCGCCCAGGGCGCCGCGGTCGCTCACCTCGTTTCTGATGCATGACTCGGGCGTACTGCCGGCGCCCTCCAGTTTCTTCCGGCGTCGGTGCATCGAGAGGCACGGGTCGTTCGATACAAAACTAAAATTCGCCTGCGATTATGAATACTACTGTCGGCTGCTCACCGGTGGTGTAATGCCGACGATCCACGGCCTCGAGTTGTCGACGCTTCGGGATGATCCCGAGGCACACGATGCCGCATGTACGTTGCAGAGAGGTTTGGAACTGGTGGACGCGGCTTTGCGGTACGCCCATCGCCTGCCACGCGGTCAGCGCCACGAACTGTGGGCCAATTGCGACCAGCGGCGGCGGATCCATACCTTGGCCCAGGCTGAGCTTGCCGGTACGAATGCGAAGCGGTTCGTGATCAATGAGCTGATTCGCCGGCCATGGTGGATGGCAGACGACGCCATTCGCCACACGCTGGTGCATGGTGTGGCCCATCCTTCACCGCTGCGACTGACCCGGCCCGCAGCGTGATCGAAAAACTCGAGACACTTCGCAACCACACAAAACGTATCGCAACGCCCGCCAAGGCGTCGCCGTGGATTGACCGCTGTCGATCAATTCACGGATCGTAGTCGGGCCTCACTGCTTGTGTGCGTAAGTGTCAGTGTGTCTTGAACCCAGACACACGACCTTCAATTCTAATCCCTATAATATGATGATTCGCTTTGAGGGTGATTTGGCCATGCCCATTTACGTGTACGAGGTGATTACCGACGACGACGAGGGCCAACTCTTCGAGGTGGTGCAGCGGATGTCGGACCCGCCGTTGACCGAGCACCCGCTGACAGGCCAGCCTGTTCGCCGCGTCATTCAGCCGCCCAACCTGCCCGGCACATGGACCGATCGCCAAGCCCGGCAGATGCTCAGCAACGACAACATCGCCAAGCACGGTCTGACCCGCTATGAGCGTGGTGCCGACGGCGGCTACGTCAAGACCGCCGGCGAGGGGCCGAACACCATCCAACGCGATTGACCGCTCGCACCCGTGGACATTGTGCATGCGCTGCCACCGCCCGCACCGTATGGCGGTGCATGGTGCTGGGTGACCGGATCAGATGCGGAAGATGGTGCCGAGGCGTTTGCCCATCAGTGCGGCAGCGGCGATCAGTGCGGTGGCCAGCAGCGCCATGGCCCAAACGCCCATGGCGCTGGCGATGTAAGGGCCGTCGCCGAGGCGGTTGAACAACTCGAAGATGGCCTTGGTGATCGGATAGTGCTGCTGCTTCTGGGCGAGGATCAGCGAATCGCTTACCTCGAGCATGGCGAAACTGAACGCGAGGATGCCGCCGGCGATCAGGTTGGCGGCGATCAGCGGCACGGTGATGCGGCGCAGGGTCGTTAGGGTCGAGGCGCCAAGGTTGTGCGCTGCTTCCTCGGTCGCGACTGCCGTCTGCTCAAGCCCGGCTGACACCGACCGGACCACGTAAGGCAGCCTGCGGATCGCGTAGGCGATGATCAGCAGCGGCACCGGGTTGGGATCGGCGCCGACGACGGCGACCCAACGCTGCAGCGGCGTATCGACAAACGGCCAGTGCAGGCTCATCGCCACGTAGCCAAACGCCATGACCAGGCCGGGTACGGCCAGCGGCATCATGGCCAGCGCGTCCAGCAGAGCGCCGCCGCGCATCCGGACGCGTACGTTCAGGTACGACACGGCCAGCCCGATCGCCACGCACAATACCGTCGCCAGCGACGCGTACACAAGGCTGTTGCGGATCGCCCCGACCGCCAGTGAGTGGGAAAGAGCGCCGTGATAATGCTCAAGCGTGAACCGGTCGGGCAGGATACTGCGATACCACGCGCCGTCTGCGCTGACTGACGTGAAGATCACGCCGATGTGTGGCAGGATCGCGGCGGCGATAATCACGGCAAAGGCGAGCATCGCGACGAGGCTGCGTATGCCGGTCAGCATTCGGGGCGATGCGGCGATCGAGGCCTTGGACGACATGGCGTAGCCACGCCTTCCGATCACTGCCCGGCCCACCAGGTAGCACAATACCGACACCGCGAGCATCACCGCGACCAACGCGTACGGCTGTGGGCTGGCGTGCATCTGCGTGATGCCCCAGAAGATCTGCACCGGCGTCACATCGTAATAGTCGAACATCAACGGCGTGCCCAACTCGGTAAACGACCAGATGAATACGATCGTCGTGCCGGCAAAGATGCCGGGCAGTGTCAGCGGTACCGTCACTCGCCAGAACCGCCGCCACCGCCCCGCGCCCAGGCCCTCGGCCGCCTGCTCCATGGTCGGATCGACGTTCGCCAGGGCCGCGGTCAGGTTCAGGTACAGGATCGGGTAAAGGTGCAGCGCCTCCATGACCACGATCGACCAGAATCGCCCGCCCACGGCGCCGCCGAGGAAGTCGATGCCCGGCTCGCTCGGATCGAGCATGCCCAGATGCGCCAGCAACGTGTTGACCGTGCCGAATCGCCCGAACAACGCCTTGATCCCGATTGCACCGACGAACGGGGGCAGGATCAGAGGCACCATGATCAGGCTCGTCACCGCTGCCTTGCCGCGGAACTCGAACCGAGCCGCCAGGATTGCCAGCGGCATTGCGATGGCCAGGCACAGCAGCGTCGTGCAGCACGCGATCGAAATGCTGTTTGTCAACCCCGCCAGATACACCGGTTGGCGAAAGACGAGCAGGAGATACGAGATCGTGAACCGCCCATCGCCATCGACGAATCCGCCGCGGACGGTCAGTATGATGGGCCAGATCATGAACACCGCCATGATCGCCACCAACAGCGCAAACAGACCGTAGCATGATAGGCGACGAGTGCCGGCGTGGTGCACCATGTCAATAGTTTAACGCAACGGATCAACGAGCATCGCGGGTTTCAGCTACGCTGTTGCCGATGCCTCGCCATCATAACGTGCTCATCATCCTGACCGACCAGCAGCGGTTCGACACGCTCGCCGCTTACGGCAATAAATGGATACAAACGCCGGATCTCAACAGGCTGGCAGATCGTAGTTTCGTCTTCGAGCACACTTACGTCACGCAACCGGTCTGCCCGCCGGTTGTGACGGTCATGACCTGGCCACCGAGCGTGGTTGGCGCAACCTGCGCGCCAACTACTATGGCAACATCACGCTCGTGGATAGGCAGGTCGGCAGGATCATCGCGGCGCTCGAGCACGCGGGGCTGGCCGACGGCACCATCGTGGTTTTCACCAGCGATCACGGGGACATGATCGGCGACCACGGCCTGCTGGAAAAA
>CAUYYV010000200.1:0-6414 GCA_963577075.1 Phycisphaerae bacterium | reverse complement strand
TGAACGGCTCGATGCCGATCAGCTCTCGGATTTGCGTGTCACACAAGACAGCCATGCTGCTCACCTCTTGGCAATGTCAATCTGCGCCAGCACTGAGCATCTACCGACCACAACCTCGCTCCGGCGCGACGCCGAACTCCTGCCTCGTCGCACACAGGCCCGATCCCGGAACCAGCCCCCCCGGATCCGCCCTCGAAGCCACCCCTGACAGCGGCGTGAAGCGTCGCTGGCAAATGTCGGCCTGTCGCTCCGAGCGAGCCATACTACCCCTATATCTTGTAGGCTCAACCAAAAACTTTACCAAATCTGGGGGGGGGCGCCGCGCACCATTATAAGCGACGGATTAATCGAACGTTAACGAAAGAAAAAAAGTTTCGTCCCGGTCGTCGCTGGCCTGGATAGCCGTTCACATGATATTTCCCACCAATTTCCGGCCATGAAACGCGCTGAAAAATTGCGCCTAATCAAGTCAAATACTTGTTACTACTGATGTTATATTCAATACCCGGGCCGTATCCGTGGCCCCTTGCGTCGGATTGCGAATGTAACCTGCTGATTGCCGGAAAGTTGCGGTTACGAGACCGCCTCAGTGACGCGTCGAATAACCCGATCGAGCGGCTCCGCGACCCGGGCGCCGGCCGCGCGGGCGTGTCCGCCACCGCCGAACAGACCTGCCACATCGGCGACGTTGCAAGCACCGTCTCCCGGCTTGCTGCGGAAACTGAGCCGGATCGCCGGCTGATCGTCGTCATCCGTCGCCGACGGCTGTGTGATCAGCACCACCGTTTGCACGCTGGCGACGACTTGGGGAATGTCGACGAACCGCTCGGTTTCGGATACGTCGGCGCCGGTTTCAACGAAATCCTCGGCGCGCAGCACCATGACCGCGACGCTGCCACCGGCAAGCAGTTGCAGACTGTCGAGTGCGCGCGACATCAGGGCGAGCTTTTCAGCACGCTCGTTCAGTTCCAGTTGTACGTAGAGTTGTGAATGATTTACACCGGCCGACAGCAGGCGCGCCGCCAACTTGTGCGTGTTTGACCGCGTGTTGGAAAACCGGAACCACCCGGTGTCCGAGGCAATACCGACAAACAACGCCTCGCTCACCACGGGATCGTTCAAGCCGATGCCCATTTCATCTAGAACCGCCGCCACGATTTCACAGCAGGCCGCCGCCTCGCCGTCGATATATCGCCATTGCGCAGGCAGATCGCCGGTCAGATGATGATCGATGATAAGCGTGTGCGGCAGATGCGGCTCGAGTTGGGCAAACATCGGGGCAAGCTGGGACGCGGCGCCGGTGTCCACGACGACCACCAGGTCGGCCTCGCCGAACGTGCTACCGTTTTCGAACAGATCCACAAGTTCGGCCCCGCACAGGATCGCAAGGCTTTCTGGCACGGGTGGCGCAAACCATGCGTTGACCTGCCGCTGACCGCCGCGTAACGCGCCAGCAAGCGCCACGACCGACCCGAAGGCGTCGCCGTCCGGCTTGGCGTGCGTGATCACGATCACGCTCTTCGCTTCGCCCAGCCGACGGGCCACATCGGCGATCGAGATGTTGGAGCGGTACTCGGCCAAGGGCCACAGTCTACTCCATGCCGGCCAATCGTAGTGAGTCGACCGAAACTAGAATGGTGCCTCACCAAACTGGGCTTACCCTCCGTGCACTATACAAGCGCGGCGCCACCACGCTTTTCCCGCTCACCCGGCTCTTGCCAAGCAACCGGGCAGCCTTGCCGTGTCAGGTGAGCAGCGCCAGTCGGTTGAGGTCGCGCACGGCGGTAACATCACGCGTAAGCTGTTGGCAAAGCTCGTCGAGGCCGGGAAACGGTTGCTCATCGCGGAGCCATCTGGTGAACTCAATGGTGATGCGTTGATTGTAGAGATCGCCATCGAAGTCCAGTACGTGAGCCTCGATACACCGCCGCCGCCCCTGAAAGGTTGGCCGCGTCCCGACGTTGATCGCGGCGGGCAGACGATCCGCTTCGGGCAGGATCACGTACCCGCCATACACACCGTCGGCGGGCTGGATCAGGCCTTCGAGTGGGACCGCGTCGAGGTTGGCGGTGGGAAAGCCGATCTCGCGGCCGCGTCGATCCCCGGAAATGACCTGGCCGGCCAATGCACAGGGCCTGCCCAGACATCGGGCTGCGTCGACCACGCGACCGCGACCGATCAACCAGCGCACCAGCGAACTGCTGACCGGCACCAAGAGTTGATCGGTAAGAGCCACGTCCACCGCCGGCATGACGATCACCTCGAAATCGAACTCGCCGCCGAGTTCGCTCAAGATGGCCACGTCGCCGAGCCGATCCCTGCCGAACCGAAAGTTGTAGCCCTCGACGATGACGCGTGGTCGATGCTCACACACCAGTTGCTCGACAAATACCTGGGGCGACTGCGCCAGGAATCGCGGCTCCGGCTTCAACACAACGACCTGATCGGCCCCCGCTTCCCGCAGCAACCGCTGCTTGTCATCGAAGCCACCCAATCGCGGCGGCTCGCTGCCCGGGCGCAACACGGTCGCCGGATGCGGCTCGAACGTCAGCACGCGCAGCGGTAGATCGAACCGGTCGGCCACCTGCCGGCCACGCTCGATGATTGCACGGTGACCGACGTGAACACCGTCGAAATTGCCGATCGTGATGATACTTCGCTGCGCCATGATGAAAGGATAGCAGCCGACGGCACGATCAGCATTGCCGGGGTCGGGGCGCTAATCACGTCGTCTTTCCTTGCTCGACCAAAGCGTCGCGAGATGACCGCCGTCAGGTTTTGGCGGTCTTGCGTGCGCACACCTGCTCACCGTGCTGCTGCCACCAATCGATGGTCCGGCGCAGGCCTTGCTCGAAGGAAACTTCGGCCTGCCAGTCGAGCACCCGTTTGGCCAACGAGGTATCGAGGCACCGGCGTGGCTGGCCGTCCGGTTTCGTGTTGTCCCACTCGATGCGCCCGGTGAACCGGCACAGCTTCGCGATCAGTTCGACCAGGTCCTTGATCGTGATCTCGGCGCCGGTGCCCAGATTGATCGGGTCGGGCGTGTCAATGTGCTCGGCGGAGCGGATGATGCCCTCGGCGGCGTCGTCGACGTACAGAAACTCACGCGATACGCTGCCTGTGCCCCAGCAGATGATCCGATCACACCCCTCGTCGCGGGCGGTGATGCACTTGCGGATCAACGCGGGAATCACATGCGAAGTGTGCAGATCAAAGTTGTCGCCGGGCCCGTAAAGATTTACCGGCACGACCACGGCGCTATCCAGCCCATACTCGCGCTTGTAACCATCGAGCATGACGAACAATGCCTTCTTGGCCACGCCATACGGAGCGTTTGTCTCTTCGGGGTAACCGTTCCACAAATCCTCTTCGC
Source organism: Phycisphaerae bacterium (assembly GCA_963577075.1). Taxonomy (GTDB): domain Bacteria; phylum Planctomycetota; class Phycisphaerae; order Phycisphaerales; family Phycisphaeraceae; genus CAUYYV01. The sequence continues at coordinate 3,041 of CAUYYV010000200.1, read as the reverse complement.
GAAACGGCACCGGCGCGAACTTCGGATAGGCGCATACGGTGCCGGTCTGCACGAACTTGGTGATCCTGCGCTGCTTGCCCAATTCGATCAGGTGCAACCCCATGGCCATGTTGGCAAAAAAAAACCGTCCGGGATGGTCCATGTTGGCGCCGATACCACCGACCTCCGCGGCCAGGTGGATCATGACATCAGGGTTCGTGTCGTCGTAAAGCCGGCGGCAATCGGCTTCGAGTGTCAGATCGTAATCGCACCGGCGTGGCACGATCAGTTGCTCGTCCGTCACGCCGCGCCGTCTCAGCTTGGCACAGATAACTCGTCCCAGAAAACCTGCGCCCCCCGTCACGCACACGCGATACCGGGACAGGTCGATCATCGACCACGCCCCGTGGACGGCAGGGTCACGTCGTGGCCAGCGTCGACCAATGTCCGCTCACGCGCCGCCAATTCGAGGTCGGCATCAACCATCATGTCCACCAGTTCGTCAAACGATACCGCCGGATTCCATCCCAATTGGCGTTTGGCCTTGGACGGATCGCCCAGCAGCAGGTCCACTTCGGCCGGTCTGAAATAGCGCGGATCAATCTCGACAAAATCATTGTGGTCCAAACCCACCCGAGAAAATGCCTTTACGCAAAATTCACTGACGGCAAACGACTTTCCCGTCGCCACGACATAGTCATCCGGTTCGTCCTGCTGGAGCATCATCCACATGGCCTCCACGTAGTCGCCGGCGAAGCCCCAGTCACGCTTGGCGTCGAGATTGCCCAGGTAGAGCTTGTCCTGCAGGCCGTGCTTGATCCGTCCGACAGCGCGGGTGATCTTGCGGGTCACAAACGTTTCACCGCGGCGGGGGCTCTCGTGGTTGAACAAGATTCCGCAGGAGGCGTGCAAACCGTAGCTCTCGCGGTAGTTGACGGTGATCCAGTGTGCATACAGTTTAGCCACGCCGTAAGGACTGCGTGGATAGAACGGCGTCGTCTCGGTCTGCGGCGTCTCAACAATCTTGCCAAACATCTCCGAACTGGACGCCTGGTAATAGCGAATCTGGTAGCCAATCTGATCCTGAAAATCACGCACCGCCTCGAGCAGCTTGACCGATCCGACACCGGTGGCGTCCGCGGTGTAGATCGGCTGATCAAAACTGACACGCACGTGGCTCTGGGCGCCGAGGTTGTACACCTCCGTCGGTTTGATCTTGCGGATCAACATGGCCAGGCCGTTGGCGTCGGTCAGATCGCCGTAATGCAGGTAAAGCCGGGTGCCGCGGGCGTGAGGGTCGTCATAGAGATGATCGATCCGGTTGGTGTTGAAGCTGCTGGCGCGGCGGATCAGGCCGTGGACCTCGTAGCCCTTGTTCATCAGCAACTCTGCGAGGTACGAGCCGTCCTGCCCGGTAATGCCTGTAACCAACGCTCGTTTGGGGTTTGTCGGCGTCATGCAGATACCCGATAACACATGCGATCGACGGTTCATCCCCGGGACATCGCCCAGAAAGAAGATCGCCCCCTGATTACTCGGTCACGCCGGAGCAGCACTTGAACCGGCAAGGTGATCTCTCACCACCATTTCATTATAATCACCGAACGACCCTTGGACGAGTGGAAAGAAACCGTAATCATGGCCGTCAGCAAGCCCCCCCCCAAAACGCCTGATCTGGTCGCCATCGGCAGCGCCGCCCCGGCGTGGAACATGCCGGACCAGACCGGCAGGCAACACCGCCTGCGCGACTACCAAGGCCGGTGGGTGGTGCTCTATTTCTACCCCAAAGACGACACGCCGGGCTGCACGAAAGAAGCCTGCCAATTTCGCGACGCACTGTCCCGGTTCAAGCGAGGCGACGCGGCCGTGCTGGGCATCAGCCCCGATGCGCCGGCGTCGCACGAGAAGTTTCGAGCCAAGTTCGATCTGAATTTTGACCTGCTGGCTGACGTCGGTTCCGGGGTCTGCAAGAAGTACGGCGTGTGGCAATCAAAGAGCATGTACGGGCGCAGCTACATGGGCGTTGTGCGTACGACTTACCTGATCGACCCCAACGGCAAAGTGGCCCATCGCTGGGACAAGGTGAAGGTGGACGAGCACGATGCCGAAGTGCTGGAGAAGATCAAGCAGTTGAAGCGTGGTTGACACGCGGGGCAAGCCCCACCACTACTAAACGTTGGCGATCTGCTCATTCGGGCTCATGGACGGTGATCTGGCCATGGCCGTCATCAGCGAGCACATTCAATTCGCTCAGCGCATTGCACGCCGCCTGTTGTTCGGCCTCCTTCTTCGAGTTGGCCCATGCCGACGCGAATCGACGCCCATCGATCTCCACGCAAATCTCGAACGCCTTGGAATGATCCGGACCCTTCTCGTCGAGCATCATGTAGACCGGCGGCATGGGCAAGTGCTTCTGCGCGTATTGCTGAAGCACGCTCTTGAAGTTGCGCTGATGGGTGCATTCGGCCGCCTCATCGATGAACGGACGAAGGTGTTCGAGGAGGAACGCTTTGGCGGTCGCCATGTCGCTGTCGATATACACGGCCGCGATGATCGACTCGAACACCGCGGCGGCGACACTGCTGGGAAGCGTCGCGTGCACCGCCATCCCCTTGCCCAGGTCCAGCAGCGAGCAGAGGTCAAGCTTCTGGCTGATCTTGGCGCAGACGTTGCGGCTGACGACCGCGCTCTTGATCTTGGTCAACTCGCCTTCCAGAAGGCGGGGATAGGTCGTGAACAGATATTCACAGACGACGAAACCGAGCACGGCGTCGCCGAGGAATTCCAGCCGCTCGTTGCTCTCGAGGCGGTGACCCGCGCTGCTGGCATGGGTCACTGCCTCGGTGAGCAACCGGGGGTCTTGGAACTGGTATTTTAAAAGCCTTTCCGCGTCATCAACAAGCATACAGGTTCCATGAAAATCACCACGACAACGTCTTTATCGACACATGGTAGGCACGCAGTCCAGTCCACGTCCAACTGCGCCGCAGTGCTTGTCAATGCCTCGCTCGTGGACTACGCTTCTGCGATGCGAACCGTCACGATCGCGGTTTTTCTAACAG
>CAUYYV010000199.1:0-6422 GCA_963577075.1 Phycisphaerae bacterium | reverse complement strand
TCCCCGCCAGATCGCGCAGGGGGCGCGTATCCTCGTCACGCTGGGATACGACGTGATCGATGTAAACCTTGCCTGTCCGGTCAAGAAGATCAAGAAGAAATGCCGCGGCGGTCACCTGCTATCGGCATCCGAAGAAGCGATCGCGGTCCTCGACGCCGTGCGTCAGGCAATCGGCGATGATGTGCCGTGCACGGTCAAGCTGCGGCGCGGCACAGACGACGGTGCCCAGGCCGAGGCCGATTTCTTTGCCATCTTCGACCGGGTGATCACGCTGGGCTACGCCGCGGCCACGGTACACGGGCGGACAGTCGTGCAGAAATACCGGGGCCCCAGCCAGTGGTCGTTTCTGCGTCGACTGTGTTCGCTTTACCCAGCGGCGCAAACGCCAGGGTTTGCGATCATGGGCTCCGGTGACGTGTGGGACGCTGCTGATATCTTTGCCATGATCGATCAGACGGGAGTGGCGGCGGCCAGCGTGGCCCGCGGGTGCATCGGCAACCCGTGGATCTTCGCGCAGGCCCGAGCACTGGCCGCCGGCGACCACGACGCAGCTGAACGACCGCCGACCATCACCTGCCAGCGTGATGTGCTGACAGAGCATTTCCGCCTGTCCGTCGCGCTGCACGGCGAGAAACGGGCATCGCTGATGATGCGTAAGTTTGGCATCAAGTTCTCATGCCATCATCCCCGACCGGAAGAAGTCCGGGCCGCGTTCATCGCCGTCAAATCGCTTGGTGATTGGAATATGGTTCTGGAGAGGCACTATCGCCGGGACGGCCCCGGCCGGCGCGTCGACATCGAGGCCGTACACACCGGCAAGGCAACGGATTCGAGATCTTGCGCTGATGAAATATCTGCCACCCCCACGACGGCGTGATATTCGTTTCAGATAATCCTAAACCCGCAACGGGAAGCCCCGAATGCAGGGGCCGCCGCCCAACTGATCCGGGCTCACCGCTATACGATTTCATTCGCCTGCCATCCAAAACGGCTCAAGCATCTCGTGCTCGCATCGGTCGATCCTGTCAGCACCCCAGTTATATGGAATCTCATGTGGTTCGGCATCGTCTTTTTCAACCCTGACGGCGGATTGCACCGTCTGCCGCGATTCTGCCGAGCGGCCGGACGGTGGTCATCCCACGATCGCTTCAAACATAAGATCGATAGCCTGCCTGATATCAGCCAACTTCAATGCGGCACTGATCTGGTCGATTAAACCCGTGTCGGCTCATCCACCGCCGGATCTACTGTTGAGGTTTCGATATGTGCGGCATCGTCGCGTACGTGGGCAACAAAAGTGTGGCGCCTCTGCTGCTTGAGGGTCTCAAGCGGCTGGAGTACCGCGGCTATGACTCGGCGGGACTGGCGGTGGCAACCGAATCGCAGCTATGCGTCGGCCGGTCAGTCGGGCGCGTCAGCGTGCTGGAATCAATGATCGAGCAAAGCGGCGGGTTCGATGGCACGCTCGGCATCGCCCATACCCGCTGGGCCACCCACGGCGGACCCAGCCAAGTGAACGCTCATCCCCATTGCGCCACCAGCGCATGCGGCCACAAGATTGCCGTCGTACACAATGGCATCATCGAAAATTACCTGACGGTCAAAAAATACTTGTCCGACAAGGGCTGCGCGTTCGTCTCTGAGACGGACACGGAAGTGCTGGCCGCGATGGTCGGCCAGTTGTACGACGGCGACCTAGAAACCGCCGTGCAGGCGGCACTGCGCGAGGTGACCGGCGCGTACGCCATTGCGGTGGTCTGTGACGCCGAGCCACACACACTGATCTGCGCGCGCAAGGGATCGCCACTGATCATCGGCATCGCGGAAAAGAGCTACATCGTGGCGTCCGACCCGTCTGCGATCATCTCGCACACCACCCAGGTCGTCACGCTGGACGATTACCAGGTCGCCAAGTTGTGTGCCGGGCCGACCGATCGGCACAGCGACGCCGGTGGGCCATGGGCCGCTGGGTTCAAGACGACCACGACCGACAACGTGACGGTGACCCCCCAGATTCGCCAAGTCGACATCGATCTCGAGCAGATCGAACTGGGTGGCCACGAGCACTTCATGTTCAAGGAGATCATGGAGCAGCCCGAAGCGATCCGCAACTGTCTACGCGGCCGGCTGGACCGGCGCGAGACACGCGTCGTGCTCGGTGGACTGACAACGCTGACCCGTGATTTGATACGCGCCAAGAAGTTCATTCTCACCGGCCAGGGTACGGCCTACCACGCGGCGTTGATCGGCCAGTACCTGATGGAGGATGTGGCCAGGGTGCCGGCAAGTTGCGAGTACGCCAGCGAATTGCGCTACCGCAACCCGATCATCGAGGACGACACGATCATCGTTGCGGTCAGCCAGTCGGGCGAGACGGCCGACACGCTGGCAGCCCTGCGCGAGGCGACCCTGCGTGGAGCCTTGGCTCTGGGAGTGGTCAACGGCGTCGGGTCGACCGTTGCCCGCGAGACGGAGGCGGGCGTCTACCTACGCGTCGGACCGGAGATCGGCGTGGCATCGACCAAGGCCTTCATCGGACAGGTATTGGTCCTGGCCCTGCTGGCGCTGTATGTCGGCAAGCGCAAGCACCTGTCGACCGAGACGCTGGCGGCCTACATCGCCGAGATTGACCGCCTGCCCGAGCACGTCTCGACCGTGCTGGAGCAGTCGGACCATATCCGTCGCTGCGTCGAGCGATACGTCGACCGGGATAACTGGCTGTTCCTCGGAAGGGGTTACAACTACCCGGTCGCCCTCGAGGGAGCCCTGAAGCTCAAGGAGATCTCGTACATCCACGCCGAGGGCATGACCGCGGCGGAGATGAAGCACGGCCCGATCGCCTTGGTCGACGAGGGCATGCCCGTCGTCTTCATCGCGCCACGCGGCAGTCAATATCAAAAGGTGATCAACAATATCGAGGAGGTCCGCGCCCGCGGTGGGCGGATTCTGGCGGTCACATCGCAGGGCAACGACCACATCGATCACTACGCCGACGAAGTCTTCCGCATCCCGGTCGTCGCCGAGCCGCTTCAGCCGCTGCTAAGCGTCGTCCCGCTGCAACTGCTGGCCTATCACGCCGCCGTCCTGCGCGGCCGCGATGTCGACAAGCCCCGCAACCTGGCCAAGAGCGTGACAGTCGAGTAGCAGGGCAACGGCTAGACTTGCCGTGACGTCGACGTCCTTTTTCCTGTTACAATGCCCCGACGACTCTCGCAAAGAAGGGGCTTTACCATGAACATCCTAACTTTGACCGTGATCGGTCTGGCGGGTTTGATGCTCACCGGCTTCGGCTGTGCTGCTTACGTCAACATCCCCCCGCAATCCGGAGACATGGCCAGCCACGACCCCAACCACAAGACCGTGCTTGAGGTCGAAACCCTCGCGATCAAGGCCGTCGCCGACAAGTGGCGGCTCAACCAGCCGTTCACCGTCAAGATGCTGGATGACACCGAACCCGGTCTTCGCTCCGAGATGATGCCCCGCATCAATGAGAAATATGCAACGGTCGATCAGATCGAGGGGGTCCTGATGATCGAGGTCAAGCAGTTGTATATTCGAGGCAGCAGTGCGCAGGTTGATCTGGTGCGATCGATCAGCGGGCCCGTGCAGGGCCAATCGCCCCAGCCTACCACGGCGGAAATGACCGGCGGTGCCCAGGCGGGGGCCGACCCCGAGCAGGATTTCACCAGACCCACCATCGTCACCGTCGACCTGCGTTGGGAGGCGTTTGCCGGCTGGACCATCAAGCGCATCAGGTTGTGGAACGCCCCGGTCGAACAGGCGCTGCTGTCGAGCGCCGAGCAATCGAGATAACTGCCGCCGCACACGCCATCGAAACCGGTGCGGTACCACCCCACCGCTCAACGCGTTGTGCCACCGTTGTTTGTCGTGTAATACAACTAAATTCTAATGGTATCGAAGGAGCATCGCGATGACGTGGACGCTAAGTGCATTTGCCGACGAGGCCGGATCCGGCGCCGACGACCAGGTCGCGGCACTGCACCGCGCCGGGATCAAGCACGTGGACCTGCGCAAGGCTGAAGGACACAACGTCGCGACATTACCGATGGACCTCGCCGAACGGGTCAAGCAAAAGCTTGATGCCGGCGGCATCACGGTCGCGATGTTCGGATCACCGCTGGGAAAGATCGACATCGCCGACGACGTGCAGAGTGATCTGGACAAGCTAGATCATCTGGGCAAACTCGCCGACCTGTTCGGTTGCCGCGACGTGCGCATGTTCAGCTACTACAACAAGCACGATGCGCCCAAGGCAAAGTGGCAGATTGAATCGTTCGATCGGATGCGCCGTCTGCGCGATCACGCCGGCAAGCTGGGCCTGGTGCTCTACCATGAAAACGAAAAAGGCATCTTTGGTGACCGGTGTCCGGAAATCGAACTCATGGCGGCCGAGTTGCGCGACGGCAACACCTTTCGGCTGATCTTCGATTTCGATAACTTCAACCAGAGCGACGACGACGTGTGGGACAACTGGCAGAGGCTGCACAACGTGACAGATGCATTCCACCTCAAGGACAGCAACACGGACAACCAGCACGTACCGGTCGGCCAGGGCAACGGCCAGATTCTCCGGATTCTCACCGACGCCGCCGAACGCGGCTGGTCCGGGCCGCTGAGCCTCGAACCACACCTCAAACGCTCGCTGGCCGTGCTCGACACCAACCCGCACGGCAAGACACACCAGGCGTTTACCGACATGTCGCCCGCCGACACGTTCCAGACCGCCGCCGAGGCCGCGATCGAGTTGATCGGGCAGATCAAGGGGGTTGGCATCTAGGGTCCGGGACCCGGATATTCGCTGAAAAAAGAATCGTTTTAGTGGCGCCAAGACACGCTACGCGCATCGAAGGCAAGACAAGAGCCGAGGATCAGACGATAATTAACAAAACATGATCGCCAAGAACAGAACCCAATGATATTCAGCCACCTTTTTCCCGGACCCTAGACCCCAAACACGGAGCACGCCATGACCCGTCATCACGCGGCCGCCGTTGTCATCGTCGTCATCGCGTTACTGGCCTCGCTGCACGCCGCCGCCGACCAAGGCGCCAAGGACGAGACGACGCCGGCAACTTCTGCTTCGACCGAAACGCCGGCCAAGGATGCCGACGAGGCCCCGCCCAGCGCTGACGAGGTGCTCAGGCAGATCCTCAAGACACGCAAGACACGCTCCGCCATCGCTCCGATTGAGAAACCGGTCGTCGAGGCCGGACACGGTGGCGCCCCGGTGCGCGGCGATCAGTTGCTCGACAGTCGCGTGCTGGGCACCGCGCCGGGCGTCGCCAGGCCAAAACTACGCCGCGAGGGAGAGTTCGTACCACTGCGACGGGGCAGGATCGTCCGGGCGCCGGGCAGCAACCAGGTCATGTTTGTCTTCGACGCCGATTCACGCCAGGCCCCCGAGCCGCCCATGTTCATCATGCCGTGTCAGGAACTTGAGAGCATTGAGCGTATCGTGGCCGAGCGTGGCGACAAGATTGTGCTCAACCTGGCCGGACAGGTCTTCACCTACCGCAGCGCCAACTACATCCTGCCGGGCCAGTGGAACATGGTCGCCGACAAGGGCAATCTGAAGAAATGATCAACGACAACCGTGATGTACTTCTAAACGATTTGCGCACTACGTGACTTTTCCGTCACGGGTGGCGAAACTTCGCAGGGCTGCGGCGTTATCGAGCACATTGATCGTCAATTGATACCGCTTGGTCTGGCCCGGACGAAGCTGCTGCACCGCTTTCGGATGAGAGTCGCGGTCCTTGCCCATCAATGATCCGCTAAACGGCTCGATGCCGGTCACGAACGAGCCACGCGCCCCGAAGTGCTGCCAGTTGGCGACACGCGGCAACTGCTCGGCGGGAAAAACCATCTCCACGCCCAGCCCCAGCCTCTGGTTGATCAGCCCGATGTGAGCATCACCGTTGCGATCGGCCGCCGGCTCGAAGATTACGCCGCGCTCGCCACTGCCGGCGTGCTCGTCGAGCGGCGCCGAGACACGCTTGATCCGATCGATCTGCGCCGCCGATGGCGTCGGTGTGGACAGATTCCACGAGGTGTCCAGCTTGCCGCGATAGATCAGTCGTGTGCCCTGATCGAGCAGCGGGTAGCCGTAGTTGACGTGGTACAGCCAAGTGTGAGCGGTCTGCTGGTTGCCCCGGTTGGTCACCTCGTCAAACAGCCGTATCTGGGGTATGCCGAGCGTGCAAGTGATGGTCCTGCGAACCTCAAGGTTCGGTCCGAACATGCGTGTGTCGCGGACGGTCATTGTCAGCAGCATCTCGTGTCGGCCACGGTGCGGGTCGGGGTTGATCAGCATCTCGATAGCGGCCGGTTGGCTGGAATGTCGCCCGTGCAGGCCCAACTGCTGCCCGTCTTCTTCGCGCGGCGGGCCGGCGTATTGCGGG
>CAUYYV010000198.1:0-6481 GCA_963577075.1 Phycisphaerae bacterium | reverse complement strand
GACGGCGCATACGCGGTGTTCGCCCGCGCGATGGTCACGCGTGCGGCCGGTGACGGTGAGCAGGCTCGCGCGTTGTTACTGTCGCTGGACCGCGAGAAAATGGATGATTACCTGTTGCCTCGGGTACAAGGAGCGCTCGGACCTGTGGGGAAAGAACCTTGACTTCCACACGACCATCGATTTTCGGGTCAACCGCCGCGCCGGTGGTGATGCACAGCCGGGCCAAGCTGGTGATCGCGGTCGCGGTGAGCCTGCTGGTGCACGTCACCGTGGCGTGGAGTGTGTACGATCACACGGTGGTTCGTCTCGACGTTTCCGGCGACGATCAGCAGGAGCACTTTGTTCGCATTCGCCGCGCCGCGCCGCAGACGGGCATCAACCCCGCAGCATCGCACGGTCCGCGCAAATCAACAAAGACGAGTTCACCGCAGGATCCGGTCAACCTCGAACAACTGAGCCAACACCTGCTCAGCAACGACGAAATCCCCGAACACGACCCGGGGCAGCCGCCGCAGATCACGATCCGATCGGTCAAGGATCAGCGTCCGCAGGCCGGTCAGCCGACTGCGCTGCAAATCGAGGCACCCCAATTCCACGAGAGGACGCAGCTGATCGAGGAATTGATCGACGTGGAAACCGAGCCGATGCAGTTTGTCGAGACAGCCCGACCCGGCGGCGGCGGTGGGCCGGGCGACGCGACCAGCCAAGCCCGACACGTTCTGGCCGACAGCGGCTTGATAACGGTCAGGCCGACAAGCCCCGGCGAGCCGGTTGCGCCTGCATCGACCGAGAAGCCGCCGGCCGACAATCGCCCCGCGTTCAATCCCATCCAATTGCCCGACATCGATCCCAGTGATTTCGACCTTGCCGCCGCCGGACTGCGGTTGCCCCAACACCTTGACAACGATTTCGACTACGCCCTGCACGTCTTCAAGCCGCGAAAGAGGCAGTTCGGCAGCGATGACAAGACACGTTATTTCCGTGTGGACATTACCGGCCGGCGATCGCTGGGCCCAAAGCTGCGCACCATGGCCAAGGATGTCGTGTTTCTGATCGACGTGTCCGGCAGTATCAAGCAACCCTGGATTGACGCAACGATCCTCGGCGTCAAGGACGCGCTGAGCAGCCTCAACAGGCACGACCGAATCAACATTGTCAAGTTCAGCGAAGCACCGGCGTTTTTTAACGCCGAATCCAACCAACCCGTGAACCAAAAGACGATTGTCGCCGCACGCCGGTTCCTGACCGACGCACAGTCGGGCGGGTTCACCGACGTCAATCGTGCAATCAACCAGCTTCTCCGCCGCGACATCAAGGCGGAAAGAGTCTACGAGTTTATCCTGATCAGCGACGGCCGGCCGACCCGCGGGGTCAAGGACACCGCCGATCTTATCAACCTGATTACTCGCGACAACAACCTCAACGCGAGCATTTATTGCGTCGGCATCGGTGCCCGCCAGCAGCGTGACATGCTCGAGTTCCTCGCTTATCGCAACAAGGGCTACTGCGTGTTTACCAAGAGCAGCCGCACGGCCGCCCAGAAAATACGCGAGTTGGTCAGCCGTCTGCGCCACCCGATTATCAAGGACGTGACCCTCCACATCACCGGCGTGCGCCAGGAGGAGGTATTTCCACATCAGATCCCCAACATCCATGACCGCGAAACCGTCTCGATCTTCGGCCGGTTCGAGCAGCAAGACGCATTCACCATGCGGATCACCGGCACGAACCACGGAAACGAGGTGGCACTGACGTTTCGAAAGAATCTCAAGCGCGCCAAGCCGGGAGATCAGAGCATCGCGCACGAGTGGGCCTTCTGGAAGCTGCACCACATGTACAACGAATACCTGCTCACGAACGACGAAAAAATCAAACGGCAGATCATCCGGTTCGCCCGCGAGCACAAACTCGAAACGGTATACGTCAACTAGGGCATACCACTGCGGCGTTGGTATCATCCGCGGATGCGAGTGTTGCTGCAACGCGTGACGCGGGCGTCGGTGACGGTAGACGGGACGGTGGTTGGATCGATCGATGCCGGATTGGCATTGCTGGTCGGCGTGGGCGGCTTGGACGCCGGGTCGGACGCAGACAAGCTGGCCGACAAAGTCGCCAATCTTCGCATCTTCAATGATGACCAGGGCAAGTTCAATCGGTCGCTGCTCGACGTCGGCGGCGGCGCACTGGTCGTTTCACAATTTACCCTGTATGCCGATACCCGGCGTGGCCGACGCCCCAGTTTCACCGACGCCGCCCGCCCCGACCTTGCCGCACCGCTGTGCGACCACTTCGCCGATCGCCTGCGCCGGTTGGGTGTCCAGCCGGTCGAGATCGGCGTCTTCGGCGCCGCGATGGACGTCGAAATCCACAACGCCGGCCCAGTGACCATATGGCTGGATTCGGCCAACCTGTAGCCGCCCGCCGCTGATTGGCGAATTGTCACTGCACCGCAACCGCCACGTAACCTTCCGAATTACAGGCCTCGGTATGACGGCCGTCGTGGCCTGCCTCGAGGAATCGTTGAATCCGACGCGAGAGAACACTCGCTGCGTGTCCCGCGATTACAGTTTGCGCGGATTGCAGGATGGGCGTACGCTTCCCCTGGGGGCACTGCATTTGGTTATAGTAGGCGTGGTCTCGCTTACCGTGTCACAAATACAATTGGACGGCAGTGCCTGCGACAACTATCTGCGCAATGAGCATCTGGAGAATAACCCGGTATGAAAGTGGCAGTCACGGGTGCAACAGGGTTTCTGGGAAGGTACGTGGTCAACGATCTGCTCGAGCGTGGCCATTGCTGTCGCTGCTGGCATCGGCCGTCGAGCGATCGGGGCGGGTTTGTCGAGGGCGACGGCAAGATCAAGTGGATCGAGGGCCAACTCGGTGACGAGCGCGCCGTCGCGACCCTGGTCGATGGCGTCGACGCCGTCGTACACGCGGCGTTGGCGTGGGACGACGATCTGGTCAATTGCGCCACGATGAACGTCATCGGGTCGCTGCAATTGATGCAGGCTGCCCGCCGCGTGGGCGTAGCGCGATTCATCTTCATATCAACCTGTGCGGTGCACGAGCGGATACGTGACGACCGGCCCCTTGACGAGGCCCACCCGCTGTGGCCGACAAGCCATTACGGCGCCCACAAGGCGGCGATTGAAAAGTTCGTACACAGCTACGGTCTGGGCGAGGGCTGGGCGATCTGCAGCCTAAGACCCACCGGAATTTACGGGATGAAAAGGCCGGCCGACACCAGTCGATGGTTCAACATCGTAAGCCAAGTCATGGCGGGCCGGTCGATCGAATCAAATCACGGCGGCAAGGAAGTACACGCCGCAGATGTCGCCCGTGCCGTGGGTATCCTGCTCGACGCCGACCCCGCCGCGATCACCGGCGAGTCGTTTAACTGTTACGACATGTACGTCACCGAGCAGACAGTCGCCGCGATCGCCGGCCAACTCACGGGAAATACGAGCACGATCACGCCCGACAATCAGGGGCCCAAGCACCAGATCGACACGGGCAAGATTCAGGCACTGGGCATGCAATTCGGCGGCCGGCCTTTGTTGGAACGATACGTCGCACAGCTCACCGGAGCGTGCCAATAAATACACGGCTGTCATGGTGAACGGTGATTTGCGAATCATCGGCCAACCGCGCAGCACTCGATCATCTTCCCGGCGATCAGTTTTGTCATATCTTCGGACGATCTACCGGCGGTGAGCCGGTGCCTGACGATTGGCCCGATCACGTCGTCACCGAGGCGTTCGGCAATCACTTCGCCTACGAGGCTCGCATGATCGTCTGCGGCGGCACAGAGTCGCGGTTGTATCGATCAACGAATCACGATATGGTCACAACGTGGGGGGTTGGGCCCGCAAGTGAGCCAAAAGCAATGACATTTCAATCGGTATCTGTCAAGACATACGAACCCGGCGGGGTCGATCGATCGTCGTTTCCCCTGACGATGGGGCTGCCCTTTTCACAAGGCGAGTTGGCGGCGGACGAACCGCTGGCGGTGCTCGATGAATCGAGCCGGGCGGTTCCGCTGCAAACGCGGGTCATGGAAACGCACGAGGACGGCTCGGTCCGTTGGCTGCTGCTGGATTTCCAGGCTGATCTCGAAGCATTGCGGCATAACAACCACACACTCGTCGCCGGTCGCCAAAGCCCCGAGGCCCTCGACGGTCAGTCGATCCAAATCAGCGAGCGGAATGACAAGTCCGTCATCGAAAACGGCGTGCTGAAGCTGGAGATCGATCGCGGCTCTTGTGTCCCGCTGGAGCGGGTGTGGCACAAAGATGAATTGGTCAGCGACGGCGGCTTGGAGTTTCTGATCACGGCCGATGATGGCAAGTTGTTTGCAGCGCGACACGACTGCGACGTGAAGTTCGAGATCGAAGAGTCAGGCCCGATGCGCACGCTGATGCGCTGGGAGGGCAGGCACAAGGACGAAGCCGGCAAAGGCCACTTTGATTTCCTGGTGCGGATGACCATGTATGCCGGCCAGCCGTTCGTGCGCGTGGACCACACCTTTATCAATCGGCTCGACCCGGCGGCAACTTCGGTGAAGAAGATCGTCGCGCGCCTACCAGTGTCGTTGGGCGGCGATTTGCGCCACAGTGTTGCGTCGAGCCGCACCCAAGTCCAGCCGCTCGAGACGAAGGGTCCGGGTCGGATCGAGCAGTACCAGTTGATCCCTCATCAGATTCGCAACGGAAACGGTGAAGTGCTCGAGGAGGTTCGCGTCGGGTCGCGCGGCTGGGTCGACGTCAGCACCGCCTGCCACGGCGTCATGATGGCCGGCAAAAATTTCTGGCAGAACTATCCCAAGGCGATTGCGACCGGTGACGACGCCATCGAATACGCGCTGATCCCCGACCGCGGCGACCCGTTCGAGGTCGCCTGCGGCATGGCCAAGACGCACACGATGTATCTCTGCTTCCACGATGGCCGTGCCGAAACGTTACCGTTGCGTGATCTGGCGTTCACCATACAGCGCTGGCCCGTGCCGGTGGCGCCCTCTCAGTTCTATCTCGACAGCGACGAGGTCTGGGACCTGTTCCCCTGCGAGCCGAAGAAATACCCCCGGTTGGAAGGCGCGATGCGCGAGTTTATGCAACGGGACGACCCGGACCATATCGTCCCCGACATCGTCGAAGGCCGCGCCTACGGGCTAAAGCACTACGGCGACTTTCTGATCGGCGGAGACCGGTGGGACCGCGAACCGGACTCGCCCAAGACCATGTACCTCAACAACGAATACGACACCGCGCACGCCTGCGCCATGATGTTCCTGCACGGTGGCGAGGTATCCAACTTTTACGTTGGCGAAGCTCACGCCCTGCACGCCATGGACGTCGACACCTGCTGGCACGCCACGAAGACGCACCACGAATATCCCGGTATCGAGGACCTGACGCTGATGATCGGCAGCCAATACTGTCACTCGTTTCAGCACACCAATCGCGTCGGTGCGCACAGCCACACGTTCGCCGAAGGCATGGTGGACTATTACCACCTTACGGGCGATCGCCGTTTCCTCGACGTCGCCGAGGGCTACGCCCGCCAGCTTGCCTACATGACCAACACCTATAACGATTTCAAGTGGGGCACAGGCCGGTCGACCGGGTGGTCGCTGTTGGTGATGGGGAGCGTGTACCACGCCCGGCCACACGATGACATCCGCCGTGCTGTGCAGACGATGGTCGACAAGGTGTTCTCCGAGCACGACGCCGACGGTAACTACATGGGCGGAACGCGCTCGAAGATTACAACGAAAGCCACCACCGACCGAGCGTTGAACCTGTGCATGCGCGGGCTGATCAGGTGGCATCAGGCGACGGGCGACCAGAAGCTGCGCGACCTGATGGTCAAGTCGATGTACGGCTACGTGCACAACGGGTTCAGCGAGGAGGGCCTGCCCCTTGCCGGCAACTGGCCGGAGAAGCGCAAGCAGACATCACCCGGCCAGGGATTCGCCAACCTCGAAACGCTCGCCTACGCCTACCGGCTGACCGGGGACCGGCTGTTCGTCGAGATCGGCCTCGGCCGGCTGGTCGAGGCGATCAAGTGGATGCTCAACGCGACGCCCGATCCTGGCGCGGGTTTTCATCGCATGTTGCGCGGCCCGTTCCCGTTCCTCGCCGTCGCGCACGAGTTGGGCATTCTCGAAAAAATACCTGAGGCCGGCCGGTGGCTGACCGACTGACCACGGGCCGTCCGCACAGCTCGCTGGGTTACCGCCCCCCGCACCCGAGGCACTGGTGTCATTCATGGGACCAAAGCGGCGCCTGGAACCTTTTGGGAAATTGACTATGTGCTCGGGTCGACCAGCTTGACCGCGACCCTCAACGGTGTATCGCAGACGAAGACCATAACACCCTTCAGCGAGGTCGCGTCGTTCGAAGTAAGGCATGCTGACACGTCAGGAGAGTTCATAATTGGATGCGATTGTCCCCGAGCCGGGCACACTGAACCTGCTCGC
>CAUYYV010000197.1:0-6576 GCA_963577075.1 Phycisphaerae bacterium | reverse complement strand
GTCCTTTTGGGCCAATCCCCGTTTGCGGTGCAGATTCGGGCAGATGTCAGTTCTATTCGAACACTGTTGGTCACCGTCTTTTTTACCGCCATCGGCCTGCTGGGCGATCCCCTGTGGGTGATGGATCACTGGCGCCTTGTCGCCGCTACCGTGGCGGCCATCGTCATCGGCAAGGCCCTGATCATTGCGATCATACTGCGGTTGCTGCGATTATCGCTCGGCATGGCAGTGGCGACCGGGCTGTGCTTGGCGCAGGTCGGCGAGTTCTCATTCGTGCTGGCCGCCATAGCCCGCGACGGGCTGATTGGCCCGGATCTCTTTAGCCTGATCATTTCCGCCATCGTGGTCACCCTGCTGCTTACCCCGTTTCTGGTCAATGCGGCGCCGCTGGTCGCCGGCCGGATTGACGCCTGGCAGAACCGACGCATAACCAGTAGCCAATCGCCTGGTGGTACAACACAAACCGACCAGCCGCAGGGAAAAATTTTTATTATTGGGTTCGGCCCCGCCGGACAGCAGGTGGCCCAGGCCTTGCTCAACCAATATCAAAAGCAGATCGTGGTCATTGATCTCAACTGGCGTAACACCACGATCGCCATGCACGACGGACTGGCAACGCAACTCGGCGACGCCTCACGCCGCGATGTGCTGGAACACGCCCAGATTCATGTCGCCAGCGTGATCGTCGTCACTATCCCGGACACCAATACCAGCCGCACCATCATCCACCATTGCAAATACCTGGCGCCCAGCGCGGTGATCGTCGCTCGGGCCCGCTACCACGCACTAAGCGAACAAATCCAGTCAGCTGGGGCCTTGGAGGTTGTTGACGAAGAAGAAAGCGTTGGCCTGCGCCTGGCCGCCGAAGCCCGCAAACACATGCGGGACGAAGACGAACAAGGTTGACGACAAAAATTGTCACTCTGAAAGTGAGAGCAGGATCAAGTAGCTTTAACCCCTCACCCCCTTGGCCACCTGGAGACGACGGCGCGGAATCAAATTTCCCGGCAGTCAACCACAAGGGCATTGCCTATATGTTGCCATGGAGTCTATCCAATCCCGCCCCGCGACCAACCTGACCGAGCGGGTCGACGATAAGGCTTCGTCCGCCCATGACGAACGTGTCGCTGTCGGTCATCGGCATGCTGATGGCGTGCCGCAGGCGGCGAATGATTCGTCCTCGGCTGCCAAACCTTCAAACTCCCAGAATGAATCGCGCAGCCTCACCTAATCGATTGTACGTTTCGGCGCGGAGAAACTTGCGCTGATCAGTCAACTGTTGTTGATCACCACGGCAAAAGTAGGCAAGCATGCCGTGCCGGGGTGAGCCCGTTTGATTCATCCCCCCGGCATGCCAGATGTGCGAATTGAAGATGACAACAGTCCCCGCAGGGGCTATCACTCGGATTTCCTCTGAATGTGGTTGTGCTGGATTCTCCATCACATCCTTGGGGTGCACTCCGCTACGATGCGACCCCGGCACAACGCGTGTCGCACCATTTTCCACCGTGAAATCATCCAACACCCACATAGAGTTGCAAACATGGTACTCGCCGGGTTGTACGCGTACGCCCGAGGGCCAGTCGGCATGAAAGGTCTGGTGGCCCTGCCCGGGCAATACCGTGCGGCTGTCTAAAGAAGAAAGCTTGAAGACGGCCCCCAACACATGCCTTATGGCGGCCAGCACTCGTGGGTGCATGAAGGCTATCTCAAACATCGGGTCTTTATTGACGAGGTTACTCACCCGCGTCGTACCCTCTTCCTGATGGAGTTCTTTGCCCGCGGCCTCGCCTTCCAATGCCCCCAACTCGTCTAGGCGACATATTAAACGCGAGGCCTGCTCTTGTGTCAGAATCTTTTCAAGCAGGAGATAACCGTTTACATCCAGGAAGGTTTTTTCTTCCCCTGATAACGTGTCATCCCCAACGCCGAGCGCGCGCAACGCTTGATTCATGTTCATTGTGCCTGGCGACCTATTTTAGACTTGCGGGTTGTGGTTCATGCCTCTTGGCCCTTGGGCAGTCCATCACTTTGCCATCCAGCACTTCAGTCAAGGGAGGCGGTGGTGGTGTTGACCACAGGAACGAGGATGATCGTCAATGGCGACTCGACTTCGCCAACGCCAGGGCGGTGCTCGGGCGCAGTTCTATTTCGCTGCCGCGTAATTCTCGCCGACCTTGGCCCAGTTGATCACGTCGAAGAAGGCCTTGATGTAATCGGGCCTGCGATTCTGGTAATTGAGGTAGTAGGCGTGTTCCCAGACATCGAGACCGAGGATGGGCGTGCAGGGGCAATCGACGATGCCGGCACCCATGCGCGGGTTGTCCTGGTTGGGTGTCGAACAGACGCACAGCTTGCCGTTGTTGACGCCCAACCACGCCCAGCCGGAGCCGAACCGCGTGGCGCCGGCGGCGCTGAACGCCTCCTTGAATTTGTCTAACCCGCCAAGGTCGCTGTCGATCGCGGCAGCAAGATCACCCGAAGCAGCGCCGCCCTTGCCGGGGGGCGCCATGATGTTCCAGAACAGCGAGTGGTTGGCGTGGCCGCCCCCGTGGTTGCGAACCGCGCCGCGCTTGGCGTCGGGGATCTTCGACAGATCGCTGATCAATTCGTTGATGCAGTCGGGCACGATCAGCCCCTCGATCGCGGCGTTGAGGTTCGTCACGTAAGCGTTGTGGTGCTTGCCGTGATGGATCTCCATCGTTTTCGCATCGATGACCGGTTCAAGTGCGCCGTGACCGTAAGGAAGATCGGGAAGTGTAAATGCCATGACCTGCTCCTTGATTTAAATGATTCGGCTGACCCGGGCGATCGTCAAATCACCCCAATGCATCTTGTGTTGTTTCAAACCCGCTGACAAAAACGTAGCGTAGCACCCGGCGCAAACCTGTCAAGATGCGCACAATGTCGGCTCGCACCCCGGTCGTCACACCCGGTACAATGACCGCTCGAGAGAGGACCGTGGCCACCATCAAAACCGGATGATCACCGTGCGATTCGAGAAGACAGATGAAGGGTTCGTGTGCCGCAACGGCGCGGATACGGAGGGGCAGATCACTTGCGGGCCGCGCACCGCCTTGACGCGCGACGGGCAGTTGCTGTGCACGTACGGACTGGTGAGCAAACTGGGGATCAATGATTTCGTGGGGGTGTTGAGCCGATCGAACGACGGCGGCCGAACGTGGACGCACGACGGGCCGATGTGGCCGCAATGGCGTGAGCAATACTCGCACCACGCAGCCATCAGCGCAGCTTCGACCGGTGAGCACTACTGCCTCATCATGCGCACGCCGATCGACGAACCGGGTGAGCCTTTCTGGTGTGAATCGTCGGCCGGGCTGAAGCAGAACGAACTGCTATGGTCGCGATCGACCGACGACGGACGGCACTGGTCGCCGCCGCGGGTCATACCACTGCACGCGCCCTGCTCCGTCGAGGCGCCCGGGACGATGTGCATCACGCGGCGGGGCGACTTTTTTGCCCCCTACGCGCCGTATAACAGCTTCGATATTACGAACGTAAAGCGTAACCACGTAGTCGTGGCGCGAAGCGGCGATGGCGGGCGGACGTGGTCGCACACGAGCATGCTCGGCTTCGACGAGGGCTGCGGCGGCGCCGAGAGTTGGGTGATCGAGCTGGCCGACGACAGATTGCTGGCTACCTCCTGGCGGATGAGCACGGACGGCAAGCGGGACCATCCCAATGCGTTTGCGATCAGTGAAGACGGCGGTCACACATGGCAGCCGACCGGCTCGACCGCGACCATGGGCCAGTCCACCGCGCTGACGACTCTGCCCGACGGTCGGGCCCTGTTTATTTACAACGACCGCAAGAGCGATCGGCCCGGCGTGCGCGCCGCTGTCTGCCGGCCGACGGCGACGGACTTCGGCATCGAGCACGACCAACTCGTATGGGCCGCCGCCAAACCGACGCAGTCCGATTCGTCGAGCGAACACGCCGAGTGGACCGACTTTTCATTCGGCGAGCCGTCCGCCACTGTCTTGCCGGACCAGACGCTGTTCGTGGCGCTGTGGAGCCTGCAACAGGACGCCGGCGGCATCGCGTACGTGAAGGTGAAGATCGTGCCCTGATTGGCCGCAGACGGAGTATCGCCATGCGACACGTAGCCGACCAAATCGACGACCCTTCCATCTGCATCGTGCGCATGTCGAACGGCGCACGCATCCCCGCCGAGTTGGCCAGGCTTCTCGAGCCCGTGGCGCCACAGACCTTGCACGTTTACCGGCTCGAAGCCAACCGGGACGTCAAGCTTCACTATCACGATTATGATGAATACTGGGGTTTCGTTTCCGGCCGACCTCGCGTGACATTGCGCAGCCCGTCGGGTGTCACCTGCGAATTTGATCTGGAGCCTGGCGATCTGGCCGCCGCCGTCCGCGGCATCGAGCACACGCTCTGGGCCGATCATGAACTGGTTTATTTCCAGTACTCGAGTGCTTTGGAAGGTGACGAGCGTTCGGGGCATCTGACCCGCTGAACACGCAGCCGGTAGATCACGCTATCTGCATGCCTTCTTTCTCGTCCATGTCCAAATGAAGTTAACCACCCCCGATCGCCAGCTCGATCTGTTTCACCTCGCCTCGCATCATGACATTGCCCACGCTTGATGGGCCCGACGGTGGCAGGTTGCCATGTCATTGCGGACGGGGCAATTCAGACGGGCTTGGCGTGGCCGAGGATCTTTGGCCAGTTGCACCGGGCAACCGCATCGAGGATCTCGGGGTCGAGGCGGGCCTTGTGGGCGGCGACATGGTGTGCCGGACGGCGGGGGACGGTGGCGAGGACAGGCACGGCGGTGGTCAATTCAAGCCATTGACGGTTGGTCGCCATGGCCAAGTCGCGGCGGGCGCCCTCGCGGCCGGCAGTGTCTGGCTCATACCGGTTGACGACAAGCCCGGCGATGCGGCAGCCAGCGGCGCGCAGCAGGCGGATGGTCATGGCGGTGTGGTTGAGCGTGCCGAGCCCGGCGTGGGTGACGACGAGTACGGGATAGCCGATCGCGCAGGCGAGATCGAGTACGGTCACCTCGGGGTCGGCGTGATCGATGGGCGTGAGCAGGCCGCCGATGCCCTCGATCAGCAATGCATCGCACTCGGCTTCGAGCCGGGCGAGGCTGGCGACGATCGCATCAAAGTCAACGCGGCGCCCTGTCATGGCCGCGGCGATGGCGGGGGCGACGGGTTTGCGGTATCGCACGGGGTTGACCACGTCAAGCGGCAATCGGCAGTCGCAGAAATGGGCGAGGGCCTCGGCATCCTCGCTGACCAGCCCCTCGCGGTCACGCCGGCATCCGGTGGCGATCGGCTTGCACACGCCCACGCGGCGGGGTGGATCAACGCCATCGGCCCGGCGCAGGTGCCAGCCAATCGCGCACGTCACGACCGTTTTACCCACTTCCGTGTCCGTGGCGGTGACGAAAAGACCTGGTATTTCTAGATTTATGCTCGATCCAATCATCTCGGGTTCCGCTTCGGGACCGACGCACGGCGCAACAGAAAAAAACTAGATCCGACCTGACCTATCGGCCTTGCAGTGATATTGAGGCAAGAGTAGCATCCAAATAGATGATATTGCAACTCAATCTCAATAGAAGCTGTTCGCTAGGACGGCATGGTATAGAAAAACGCCTGGGGGCAACGCACGCCCGTGGCGAGGTCCGCGTATCGCAAGACGGCATGCAGATCGAACCGGCGACCACCTATTCAACTCCGTTCGTCCGTACGATGCGAGGCAACTCAAGCGGTTTTACCCTTATTGAGTTGCTTGTGGTCATCAGCATTATCGTGCTGCTGATCGGCATCTTGTTGCCCACGCTCGGTGCAACGCGCAAAGCGGCGGCCGCGGCGGCGGGCCTGAGCAACCTACGCCAGATCGGTCTGGGGCTGGCCAACTACCACAACGACAATCTGCAATTCTACCCGATGCACTCGTCAAACAGCGATCCCTCAACTTGGGCTCCCTTCACCAACCGGCCACGCTGGGCGGACTACATTTTTGAGTACATGCAGAACGTGGATGTTTATCGCAGCCCATTGCTCGATTCGCGTGAGTTGGAGGACTTGTCCAAGCCGTTCGCGCACGACCAGACCCAATACCACGGCGGGTACGGCTACAACTTCCAGTACCTGGGCAACAGCCGGTTCAATCCGTCGTTCCACGCACGTCGTGGGCTGGATGTCGTGGTGCCCACGTCAACGATTACCTTCAGCGACACGGCTGGGTCACGCGGCGGCAGCCTGGCCAATCTACCGGGCGCCGGCGCCGAAGCGGCATACGTGGTCGACCCGCCACTCGCGTCCAGCCGCGGCGCCCATCCCGCCGACGGCAGGGCCTATTACCCCGGCGGATCGGTTGAGGAGCCGAATGGCAACGCCAACTCATACGTCTGGCGGTCATTTCCTGCCGAGCGCAATTCGGGCGCCGCCAATGTCGCCTTCACAGATGGTCACGCCAAAACCATGCGCATGACCGCAATGGACGACTTCAACGGCGACGGCGCCAAGGACAACGGCTACTGGAACGGCAAGGCGGACGCAGACGTCAATTAACGCGCAG
>CAUYYV010000196.1:0-6587 GCA_963577075.1 Phycisphaerae bacterium | reverse complement strand
ATCAAAGTGCGCGCGTACTGAATGATGATTATCGCGTTGGCATCGGGGTTGCGTAAGGCGAGATCAATGTGTGGGCGCAATTGGCTCGTGCCGACCTGGGGTTTGCCTAGGCGCAGGGCCAATTCGGAAATCATGAGGTCGGCTTCGGTGGTCCGGGGTTGTGCCCGGCGGCGCCAGTCATATGCAGCGATCATTGCCTGGTCCCATTGTTTTGCCATCATCAACGTCTTGGCCGCCAGTCTCGCAAGTTCGGCGGAGGTCGGAAATCGGCTGGCGGCGCGGCGCGCAAGATTGACGGCCTCCGATCTCCGATCGGCTTGGAGGTACGACCGGACAGCGATGCTCTGAAGCGATAGAAAGTCCGGATTATCGTTGGCCAGTTTACCGAGCCGGTTGACCAATTCGTCTTTCGTCGTTTTGCCGGCGTCGAGATCGGCTTGGGCCTGCATCACTTCCGCAGCGATCTCACGATCAGCCGACGCGGTGGCCAATGCGATCAAGATCGGGCGATGTCGCTCGGCAGCACCGTAGGCCCTGACCAATGCGGCCTGCTTCCGGAAAAACGCAATCGGCTCGGAGTCGTCGACCACCTCGACTGCTTCATCCGCTGCCGCTAAAGCCGCATCGATCTGCCCGGCCGATAGGTAAAAAACGATCAACCGCTCCCACAGCCTGGTGTTTTGGGGCATGGCCTGCACGGCGGCGCGGTAGTGGGCGGTCGCCTCGGTAACGCCGCGGTATTTGCGGTAGTGATCGGCCCGTATTGACTCTCGCACACCCGGAGCCAGTTCCATGCCGTCGAGCCTTGCCAGCACTTGGCCCGCTTCTTTTGGGCGACCCCGGAAATCGTTGTAATCGGCGACAAAGCGGATGATCGAAGCCGTCGGTGCTTCGAGTAATTCGCGGCAGAGTTTATCCGCCTTGTCGTATTGCATGTCCTGTCGATAGAGTTGGGCCAGCACCAGTCCGTGCTTCTGTGGATGCCAGTCATTGCTCGTTTGCAGGTTTTCAAGAATCCGGATTGCCGGCTCGACATCGCCTTGACGCGCCATCATGGCCGCGGCGTGGCGCAACTGTTGCGGATTGGCCTGCTCATTATTCGCCACGTGCTGAAGATGCTGCCTCGCGGAGTCCCACTGCCGCAGACGCTGATACAGGCGCGCCATGTCGAGCTTTATTGCCATCGTGTCGGGTCGCAACTGGGCGGCGGCCTTGAGTTCATCGATGGCGCGGTCCAAATGGTTGATACGCTCCATCGCCCTGGCCATGAGCAACCGTGCTTCGAGGAGGTCGGGTGATTCGGTGATGACCGGTTCGAGGATGGAGGCCGCGTTGGCCGTGTCATTGTCAATGTTGTTGCTCTGCAACAACCAAGCAGCGCGTTTAAGACGCCAATTGACGCTCTTTTCGCCCGCCATCTTGCGGACCCGGTCGATTATGCGATCGACGAACTGGCGGTCCGACTGGACCGAGAGTGCGTCGAGTACCATTTTCTGGACATGAAGGTTGTCGGGATACGTGTCGGCCAGTTTGATCCATCGCCCGGCGGCGTCTGGGCTGCGCACGATGTCGGCGAACCGGGCGATTGCGAGTTGCCACTCGAGTCTGTCGCCCTCGCGGGACTCCGCATGCGCGGACGTGATAAGCTTCCACCCATCTTCCGGGTGGCCGTTGCGGGCAAGATCTGTCGCATTGGCCAGTGCGACGTTGGGCGTGATTCCGTACAGCCGAGTCGAGAGGGCATAACAGGATTCTTCCATGTTGAGTTCGAACGTTCGGCTCACGGCGGCAAGTTGGTAAAGCGCTGACTCACTGATGGGGCGATTCTGTGCAAGTGCCGCCTGTAGCGTTTCAATAGCCTCCTGCTTGCGGCCGTGCCGCGCCAGCATCGATATCTTCAAGCGCAGGGTCTGCTCTTCGGCAGGGACTAACTTACGAAACTTGTCGATATCGGCCAGGACCGCATCGACAGAATCGTCGGTGTCGCCGTCGAGGTTGGCGGCGCGTGCGTACACCCACGTAACGATGGCGTCTGCATTTTGCGGCGCCAGTTTTGCCGCTATTTGCGCCTCCAACAGGGCGGCTTTGGTGTCGCCGGTGGTCAGCAGCATCTGGGATCGACGGATGTGTGGACGCGGCCATATGGGCCGAAGTGCGATCGCACGCTGCCAGGCTGACAACGCTTGGCGCGTCTCGCCCACATGGTGGTAGGCCTCGGCCAGATAGTCGTGCAGATAAGCGCTATCTGGATATTGTTCAACTGCCGATTGTGCAATTTCCACGACGCGTGTTGCCGAGGGGCGCCCGGCACCTGCGCCACCGGCAGCATGTAGTACGTCGGCCCACGCGGCAGCATGTGGGTCCTGTTCGCGTTTTCTCAAAGCGGTGGCGATTTCATTAGCCGTGTCAGGATCGCCGAGATGGGCGGAGGCCATCGCGCGCAATACGAGCATCTCGACGCTTGCACTGGCTTCGGTTTCATCAAGATCGTTTAGCCGATCAGCAACTTCCTGAAAACGATTCACCTCCCAGAGCCGGCGGATCAATTCGTCGTGAAGAACGGCGTTGTCGAATTGCTCTGTCATCCGCTCGAGTAGCGAGAGCGAATCACGAAAGAGCTGTGCCTGATCAAGAGATCGGATGAGCAGAAAAGCGAACGTTTCATCAGTCGGCGTTCTCGCGGCGGCTGCAGTCAGCCACTTGACCGTCTTTTCGTGATCATCATTTAGACGGTGAGCATGACCAAGCAGCAACTCGAATCCGGGGTCTTCGGGGTGGTCTCCCTGCAGGGCTTCGGCCTGCTCGATCAGGACAGATGCCGGCTCATCGAGTTGACGGCGAAGGCTCAACGCGAGCAACTGCATCTCTATATCGAATTCATCGAGCGCAAGAAGACGCATCAGGACGTCGAGCGCTTCAGGGTACTTCGCCAACCGAACCTGCGCCACGGTCTTGGCGCGCAGGGCCTTGAGATCGTCAGAGTCCTGTTCCAGGATAGTCTCGGCCGTGCGCAGCGCCTCGGTGTTGTACCCAACGCGTTGATAGAGTGCCAGCAACTCGTGTCGAGCGGTTTCGTGCTTCGGGTTGGCGGCGAGCAGGCGGCGCAGGATGCCGATTGCGCCAATGACATGCTGGCTTCTGGGCACCTCGACATTCAACCGCGATTGTGCCAGCGCGTACAGGACCTCCGCATCATCGCCGTGCTGCCTGATAAACTTGGGCAGCAATTCAAGCGCCTGGTCATAGTTCTTGGCCTCAAATGCCTCAAGGCCGGTGTGTCGGTGTTCGAGTGCATTGCGGTCCCGCCGGTACTGGATGCCTAGGTACAGGGTGACGAGTGCTGCGCACGTCACTACGAAAATGAGTACAAGGATCGTAACCCGACGCCTTGTTTTTGGATGAATAGCCATCAGCGAAGGATTCCGTGTAACACGATCGGGATTGTCTTCCAGATAATCCACAGATCAAGCTTCCAACCGGTATTTTCCACATACTCGACGTCGTATTTGATCCATTCCTGAAAATCCATGCCTTCAAGCCTGCTGCGTTTAACCTGCCAAAGCCCGGTAATGCCCGGCCGGACGCTCAGGCGTGCTTCGCGCCACTCGGGGCAGAACTGGTTTTCTTCGAATGGGCTGGGCCGAGGTCCGACGACGGACATGTGGCCCCACAGCACATTGATGAACTGGGGCAACTCGTCAATATTGGTTCGGCGTAGGGTTCGGCCGACACGCGTCAATCTTGGGTCGTCTTCAATGAAGAACTGCGGCCCGTCAGCCTTGTTTTCGCCGGCGAGATACGCCTTAACCGCCTCAGCGTCGCGGCGCATGGAGCGGAACTTGAAGCAGGAAAATATGCGGCCACCCAGTGTCTCGCGTTGATGGGGAAAAAAGAAGGGCCGGCCGTCTTCGAGATAAATCGCGAGCATTACAAAGGGATAGAAAGGAAGTGTCAGCGACAGGGCGATCAGTGCAAAGACGATGTCGAACACACGCTTGGCGTTGACCTGCATGCCCGACTGTTTGCGGGGCTGGAAGGGCTTGGCGAAGACATTGGACGGCTCGATGCCCTCCCATTTAAGCGACTCGATGGTCGGCCTTGCCTTCGGGTCGTCCCACAGTACTGCTGGCCCGACGATGGGAACGTCTGCGTCGGGTTGTCTGCCCGCGCCGATCCATACGGGCCCGACGAACCGTGTCCGGGCATCCACGTCGGCGTTGTTACTTCTCCACGCCTCATCGCCGAGCTTGGTGATCCCGTCGACGGTTGCGTTGGGTTCGTGCCATGTTTCGGCCAGTTTTCGCATAAACCGCGATATTTCGTCCGGGACGCGGCGATCATAGATTGATCCGCTGATCGCCGCCGTGGTGCTCTGAGCGGTCGGGATGGATCGTCGCAGCCGGCGCCATGCGGACCACGGGCCAGTTGCGCGTTGCCACGCGAGCGCCACCTCACGGTGCGCGGTCAACGCAACTCGCGTTGTATACGGGCCATTATTGTCGTAGATACGCTCGAACCGAATGAACTGGTTGTTCTGCCCGGTGACGGTTCGTTCGCGGTAATGCTGCTCGCGTTGGTCTCGCAGTCGAATGTAGAGCAGCACGGGCTTGACCCAGTTGAGTGTCTCAAGTACGTGTCGCAATTTGAAAATGACGAGCACGGGCGCCTCGGTCAAGAGGAACAGCTCTGCGTTATCCACGATTTCTGACGACTCGCCTTGGCGCACAATCTGGATGCCCCGCGCCGCCCAAAACCGATCGTGTACGTGCACCGGCTCAAGGCCCCAAACCGTGCGCTGATCAGCTTTCAACTCGCTGGTGCTCAACGATTGCCCAACCATTGTCCTGTTCCCTTTGTTTCGAGTCCTGTATAGGCCGCAGCACATCGCCTCGACGCGAACACGGTCGGCCATGTGAGGCAGTGTCAACCACCCGAGTTCCAACTAACTTGTCGCAGCACCGGGTGGTCCTCACCCACACGATTAATCGTGGCTCTCGGCATCGGTGTCGCGACACGAATTACCGCTATGCGTGGCCTTGCCGGCGGCATTGTTACTTTGCTGTCGACCATCAGCATGGGGAAGGCACAGCGCCGTTGCCTGTGCAATGGGTCCGAATCGGCTCGATGCGGACTGATCATCCGGGACGGGAAACGGCCGGTTTTGCGGCACGGCGCGCGAGCTCAGGCCCTGTCCGGACGACGAGCCGTGCGAATCCATGTCGCGTGGATTGGCGCGGTTGAACACCAGGCCGGCAATATTGGCACCCAGCGAAACCAGGTGCGACATGGCGCGCTGCGCGGTGTTTTGCTGAACCCCTCGTGATACGACGAAAATGACGCCGTCAACCTGCGAGGCCACGAGTGATCCCTCGATGCTCGCAGGCATGGGGCCAGTATCAATGAGGATCGCGTTGTACTGCCGGCGGGTTTGATCTAGCAGTCTGCCGATCGAAGCGGGCGACAAGCTGCCGGCGAGTTCGACAGATCCGTCACCGATGGGCAGGATCGACAGCAGCGGTGTTTCCGTGGCTTTGACGCAGTTTTCGAGGTCTTCGCCGTCGAGAACCTGCGGTAGTCCGACAATGGACTCGGCCTGAAGGTCCAGGGCTTGGGCAACGTCATCCTCATTCATGAAGCCAAGTTGCACGAGCGCTTCTCCCAGTCGGCAGCTCGATTGAGTTGCAAAGCGTAGGCCCTCAGCTAGTTGTGGCTCTGAAATCCACCCCTCTTGCAACAGCACATGGCCGATGCGGCGGCGGACGACGGCCTGCGCCTGCTCGGTGAGGCCACGGCCGCCAAGGTCAAAGTCAATCAGCAAGGTGCGCGCGCCAGAGGCGGCGAACGATAGTCCCAGCGCCATGGTCAGGCTCGTCTTGCCGTCACCGGAAGTCCCGCTGGTCACGGAAAACACTCGCTGGGGATTGTCGATGCTGGCCAACTGCAGCATGGTGCGAATCTGCTGCACGGCGTGGGCGGCGATGGAAGCCTGGGCAGGGTCGGCCAGGTCCGCCGGCAACCGGGGCAGCACGCCGAGCATCCGCAGGTGCCCCATCGCGTCGTACGTGTCTTCGATGTAGCGGTACCGACGATCCGAGGCGCCGATCAGGACGAAAATGCCCACGCCCAGCGATGATCCCGCCATCACGCCCAGCAGCACGTAGAGCTTTTGCCTGCCGCTGTTGATCGGCGCGATCGGGTGGTCGCCTCTGCTGAGGATGTTGATGCGGCCGCCGATGCTGGCCGATTCGATGCGTAGCGCCTCCAACCGCTCGCTTGCGTCGGCTAACTGCTTCTTGGCTGTTTCGATTTCCTCCTCAAGATTCCTGATTTCAAGGTTTGTTTTTCCGATTCTAAGCGTCTCCTCCTGGGCACGTTTGAAACGTCGATTCAAGGTTAAACGGCGCTCGACCAACTCCTGAAGGCCACGCCGCGCATTGATCCGATCCTCGTTGGAATACTGCTGTGCCGCGACTTGTCGCATCGCGTTATTGTGCTCGCGCGCGTACTCTTCAATAAGCTTGTTGATTTCATTAAGATGCTGCTGGATATTCCTGACCGTTGGGTGAATATCCGTGTGATTGATTTTT
>CAUYYV010000195.1:0-6589 GCA_963577075.1 Phycisphaerae bacterium | reverse complement strand
TGAAAATGCTCACAGCATCAAGGAATGCGACTGCCTTATTTTCGCGGTGAAGGCCCAGGACACGCAAGTGGCGCTGACCAACACACGGCACATCAAGGTCAACGACTTCGTCGCCTCTCTCCAAAATGGTGTGATAAAGGATGACTTGTTGGCCGGCGCGTTCGGAAGGGAGAAAGTGCTCGGTGCCCTGGCGGTCATCGCCGGTGAATGCCCGCGGCCCGGTGTGGTGAACTGGACCTATGATGGCGGAACACAGTTCGGCGAACTGGACGGCCGGGTGTCGGGACGCGTCGAGTGCATTGTGGATATTTTCCAACAGGCCGGGCTTATCACACAGTCGTCTGATGCCGTCTTGTCCGCCATCTGGTCGAAAACGGTGGGCTGGGTGCCCCTCGGACTGCTCGCCGTCCTTTCAAGGCAGGGTAATGCGGACATCTTCTCAACAAGATCGTTGGCGGCAGAGTATGTCGGCATGGTTCGTGAGTTTAGTGCGCTTGCTGCGTCAAAAGGTATCGCCTTGATGGACCTGGGCCCGTACCACGTCAAGACATGGAATCAGGGAGACGTCGAGAATGCGGTCCGGCAGGTGATGACATCGCCTCTTGCCGACAGCCAAACGACTCACTCCGCTCTCCAGGATATACAAAGAGGATGCATCACCGAGTTCAGCGCTTGTGTAGGTCCCATGATCGAGGATGCAAATGACAACTCGATCCCCATGCAGGCAATACAGGTGCTGTATGCCGCCCTGATGGGATTGGAGAAAACCCTGGGGGCCTGATTGAATCTTCCTCCGGCGTGACGTTGCATCACGCCGCAGCCACGCTACATTGCTTGTCTCGTTATTCGACGGAGTGTCACGGCCGTGATTGCAGGAGATTCGACTATGAACGCACCCGACAGCCCAATGGCTGGCCCATATGATCTGACCGGTCAGGTTGCCGTCGTGACCGGTGCGGCGCAGGGATTGGGTCTTGCCATCGCCGAGAAACTGGCGCGTTGTGGCGCATCAGTGGTCATCGGCGATGTGCAGCAGCAGAAGGGCCAGGCCGCTGCAGATTCGCTGCGCCAGGCGGGACTCGCCGCTGACGCCGCCAGGCTCGACGTCACTGACAGCGCCGGCGTTGATCAGTTCTTTGACGGCATCAAGTCCCGGACTGGGCGCCTCGATATCCTCGTCAATAGCGCGGGCATCGGCCAGACGGTGGCGCCGATGACGCAACTGACCGACGCTGAATGGCAACGCGTCATCGACATCACGCTTACCGGCACGTTCTGCTGCTGCCGCGCCGCCGGGCGCATCATGGAACAGATGGAGAGCGGCAGCATCGTCAACCTCGCGTCGATTAACGGCCAGAACCCCGCTGCGCTGGTCGCCGCCTACAATGTCGCCAAGGCCGGTGTCATCTCGCTGACTCGGTCGTTGGCACTCGAACTGGCGGCGTACGGGGTACGCGTCAACGCCGTCAGTCCCGGGCCGGTCTACACCGAGTTCAACCGCAACCTCATGGCGCAACGCTGTAAGAGTCTCAATATCACGGAGGACGAGATGATCGAAAAGATCCGCGTCGCCGTTCCGTTGGGTCGATGGGGCGAGCCAACTGACATTGCCAGTGCCGTGGCATTCCTCTGCAGCAATGAAGCGTCCTGGATGACCGGCGAAATCCTCCGTGTCAGTGGCGGTCTCGAAGGCGTCTCCGCAGCACCACCGAAACGTTAATGGGAACAGAATGGCGACCTCAACTCGCCGGCAAGATAAATATGAGCACGACCACCATCGACTATCGTGACTGTGACCGACAAATTTGGGAAGAGGAACTTGCCGACTTTGTCCCCGAGCGTATCTTCGACGCGCATATCCATCTGTTCAATCGAGCGGACTTCAAGTTGCTGCCGCCGAAGCTTTCGGATGCCGAGGACAACCATCTGGCGGACTTGAACGCATGGGCCCATATCCTCTATCCGGGGCGGCGGGTGAACTATCTGATCCTGGGCTTCCCTTCACCGCCGATTGATGTCGCACATCACGTAGCGTTTGTAAAGTCGCAGATCGAGCAAATGCCCGCGATACGCCACAACCGGTTGGTGACACCGTCCTGCAAGATAGAGGACATTGCACGCGACGTGGAGCACCCGCAGATCGTTGGCCTCAAGCCTTATCGCACCTATTCCGTCACGGGTGATATTGCTCAGTGTCGCATCCACGAGTTCCTGACACACGAACAGATGGAACTTGCCAACGAGCGTGGGCTTTGGGTGACCATGCACCTTTCACGCCAACATGGCTGCGCTGACCAGCAAAACCTAGATGACCTGGAGGAGTACACCACCAGGCGGTATCCAAACATCAAGTGGTTGCTCGCGCACTGCGCGCGCAGCTTTACCTACTGGCCGATTGAGCAAGCGGTCGAGAGGCTGCGTGACATGCCCAACATTCACTATGACACCTCAGCGGTCACCGATCTGCGGCCATACATCACACTGCTGACGAAGGAAAACCCGAATCGTATCTTTTGGGGATCCGATGGTGTGACGGCGTCGTTCTTCCACGGCTTTTATGCCGCCCTCGGACGCTCGTGGCAACATTTCGACGCCGATCTGAGCGGCCTCAAGTTCCCGCACTGTGACGGTCGTCCGATTCTGGCCGTCTACGAGCAACTGATGTCACTCAAGTGTGCGGCCGAGATAGCCCAATTGTCGCGCGACCAGATTGAAGGGGTCTTCTGGAAAAATGCAACGACGGCATTGGGCATCGAGTAGTACAGCACACGTCAATTATCTGATGAGTACGCCTAGGGTTTGGGGGACACCTCGCAATTCATTGCGAGTTGGCGTAGGACATCTGGGGGGAAGTCATATGTGGGAAAAGAAGAGGCCAATCGTTGCTTTGGTGCAACTACTCGTCGGTCGATTCCGGGGGCGCTTCGATGGCGGCGGTATCGAGGAACCATATCATTTCGCTGTCGTCGCCAGGGGTGGGCTGGATGCCGGTGATCGGCAGTTGCTCGGGGTCCGGACCGGTGGTGCTCAGTTGTCTGTCGACACGCCGCAGTGCGGCGGCTTTCCTTGCGCCGGTGACCAGCACGGCGACCTGCCGGGCCGCGTTGAGCAGCGGAAACGTTGTCGTCACACGATCGGGCGGCACGACGTTTGGGCCGGCGTTGATGGTGATAAGTCTATCTGCCTCTTCGAGCGCCGGTGAATGGGGGAACAGGCTGGCCGTGTGGCCGTCGTCACCCATGCCCAGCAACACGAAATCAAGCCGCGGCGTCGCGTCGGTATCCGACGTTTCCAAGACGCGGCGGATCTCCACTTCGTATAGCGCGGCCGGATCGTCGGCCAGCACGGGCATCGGGTGAATCTGACGGCTGTGGGTGGGCACGTGATCGGCCAGCGTCTCACGAATCATCTTGAAGTTCGATTTTTCATCGTCCGCGGGCACACGCCGTTCATCAACCATCCAGATGTGTGTCTGCTTCCACGGTATCACCCGGTAGCGTGTGTCCATGATCAGCCGCATGTAGAACGGTTCGGGCGTGGAACCACCGGACAGTGCCAGGTGGAATACGCCACGCTGATCAACCGCGCTGACCGCCGTCGCAACCAGGAGGTGTGCCAAGTCATCGTAGAGTGCATCGGCACTGGGGGCGACGTGGACTGTGCCGATAAGTTGGAGGGCCGGCGCTGACATCACCGTTGATGATATCATGATGGCAGATGCGGATCGCCGTGGTATGCACGCCGTTGTCCGATCAGAACCTGTGCTTGGCGCGGCAGATCGGCGTAACAGATATTGTTGGCCGTTATCTCGGGTTGTGCCAGTTGCGTCCGTCTCGGGCCATCATGATGTCGGCCGCGGAGGGACCCCACGTGCCGGCCGCGTAATTGGGCAGGTCGTCTTGCGGGTTCTGCTGCCAGTAGTCGAGCACGGGTTGAACGGCCCGCCAGGCGCATTCGATCTCGTCGTGATGTTTGAAGTTCGTCTGGTCGCCACTGATGCAGTCGTGTAGCAGCGTCGCGTAACCGTCGGGTGGCTCGGTCTGCCATTGCTCGACATAATCAAAGTCCATCACCACGTCTTTGATGTTCAGGCCCGTGCCTGGCACCTTGCCCTCGAAGCGCAAACGGATGCCCTCGTCCGGTTGCACGTTGATGACGATCTGGTTCGGCTTGAGCTTGCTCGCCTGTTCGCGGAACAGGCAGTGCGGCGTCAGCTTGAAATACAACACGATCTCGGTCAGTTTCTGCGTCATGCATTTGCCCGAGCGCAGATAAAACGGCACGCCGCCCCAACGCCAGGTATCAACCATCAGCTGCATCGCGGTGTAGGTATCGGTCTGGCTTTGCGGATCAACGCTTTCTTCCTCGCGGTAACCGGGCACCGCCAGGCCGGCGATCTGTCCCGGGCCGTATTGACCACGGACGGCAATCTGCGGCACATCGTCCGGTTTAGGCACACGCATCGCCTTGAATATCTTGACCTTTTCCGTGCGAACGTCGGTGGCGTCGAGGCTGATCGGCGGTTCCATCGCCATCACTGCCAGCACCTGCAGCAGATGGCTTTGCACCATGTCACGCATCGAGCCGCCTGCCGGGCTGTCGTAGTATCCGCCGCGGCCCTCGATGCCCACGGTCTCGCTCGCCGTGATCTGCACGTGGTCGATGTACATGTTGTTCCACAGCGGCTCAAAAATTGCGTTGGCGAAGCGCACGACCAGCAGGTTCTGCACCAGTTCCTTGCCGAGGTAATGATCGATGCGATAGATAGATTGCTCGTCGAACACCTCGGCAAGCACCTCGTTGAGGTGTGCCGCCGACCTCGGATCACTGCCGAACGGTTTCTCGATGATGATTCGTTGCCACGGGTGGTTGGCGCCGAGGCTGCACCATTGGCGGCCCTCGGTGACCAGGCCTGCGGCGCCGATCCGGCGGATTGTCGGCTCGAAATACTGCGGCGCCATTGACAGGTAGAACACCACGCGATTGCCCGTCTGGTGCTCGGCTGAGAGTTCGCGCAGCCGTTGCTTGAGGCCGTCGTAGGCCTCGGCTTTGGTCGAGTCGGCCGAGTGATAGTGCACGCCCTTGGCAAATTGCCGCCACCGGTCTTCGTCGGGAAATTGCTTCTTCGAGAACTCGTAAATCTGTTCGCGAAATTGCTCGTCGCTGAACTTCGTCCGGCTGACGCCGACGATGATCGTGTTGTCAGCGATCTGGCCGCGGTCCCACAGGTAATACAACGCTGGGATCAGTTTCCGCTTCGTCAGGTCGCCCGAGGCGCCAAAGATGACGAGCAGGCAGGGATCGGTCGTATTTTGTGCAGACATGGGATATCTATCGGCGCAATGCGATGCTGACCAGCATGATGTCGGCTGGCGTGACGCCGGCGAGTCGGGCGGCCTGGCCGACGGTGGTGGGCCGGAACTGTTCGAGCACGTGCCGCGCCTCGTTGCGCAAGCCGGTGACTTTCTGATAATCGATATTCGGCGGCAGCGTGGTGCGTTCCTGCTGCGCCATGCGATCGATCTCATCCTGTTGGCGCTTGATGTAGCCGGCGTACTTGGCGTCGGCGAGCAGGTGGTTGATCACGCGACGGTCATGCGCCATCGGCGGCAGGGGATCGCCGTCGAGGTTTGCTTCAACCATGTCCGCCGTGGTCTGCGGATCGCAGAGCCATTTCGACATGGGTTGGCCATCGACGTCGTGGGTTTTGGCGTATTGCCTCAATGCGTCGAGCGCGGCCTGACGGTGCTGATACTGTGACCACCGCCGGTCGCCGACCAGTCCCCAATCACGTCCCAGCGGTGTCAGCCGTTCGCCGGCGTTGTCGGAGCGCAGCAGCAGGCGAAACTCGGCGCGGCTGGTGAACATGCGGTACGGCTCGCGTGGCGTTTTGGTCACAAGGTCGTCGAGCATCACGCCGATGTAGGCCTGGTCCCGACGGAGGCTCGCGAGTGACTCGCCTCGGGCGAACCGGGCGGCGTTGAGCCCGGCGATCAGGCCCTGGCCTGCCGCCTCCTCGTAACCGCTGGTGCCGTTGATCTGGCCGGCCAGAAACAGGCCCTCGACCTGCTTGGTCATGCACGTCGCATCGATCTGATGAGGTCGAACCATGTCGTACTCGACGGCGTATCCGTAGCGAAGGATCTTCGCTTTCGCGCAGCCGGGCATCTGGTGCACGATCGTTTCCTGCACGTCGGCGGGCAGGGACGTGCTGATGCCGTTGCAGTAGATTTCGTTGGTGTCGAGTGACTCGGGCTCGAGGTAAACGTGGTGCGACTTGCGATCGGCGAAACGGACGACTTTGTCTTCGATGCTCGGGCAATAGCGTGGCCCCGAACTTCCAGGAGCGATTTGGCCGTTGTACATCGGTGCGCGATCGAGATTGGTGAGGATGACATCGTGTATTGCTTCGTTCGTGTGCGTGATGTGGCAGGGGCGCTGCTCGATCATGGGAAACTGATCGGATGGTGTCAGGTCACTAAAAGGTTGTGGGTGCTTGTCACCGTGCTGCAACTGCAGGGTATCGAACTCAATTGTTTCGGCGGCGAGTCTCGGTGGCGTACCGGTCTTGAGCCTGCCAAGCTCAAAG
>CAUYYV010000194.1:0-6606 GCA_963577075.1 Phycisphaerae bacterium | reverse complement strand
AACTTCGATATCGCTGGCTTGGACCATTTTCTGGGGCGCACGCAGGCGTTCGCTCATGGATTATCCTCCGCGAGGATCGGCATGGGCACGTCGTCGCGAACGATGTTGATGATACGCCCGTTCTTCTGTATCTCGACACCCCGGCCGCCTCGGCTGGTTGTGCGGTATTTGGTGGTGCTGATGGTCCTTTCAGCGCCACGGTGAGTGCTCACACGCAGTAGATCGCGGTCGCCGACCGACGCCTTGAAACCCAGGAGGCGATCCTCCCTGGCGAGCTTGATGACCATGACGCCTTTGCCCGGACCGGAAAGGTAGTTTATCTGTTCAACGGCGCAGACCATGGCACGGCAACGCTCGCTGGCGGCGAGCAGTGTTTCATCACCATGAATCGCCGCGACGCCGACGATCTCTCCCCCCCTGGTTGGTCGGGCGTATCGCCTTCCGGCGCGGGTGCTGGGCTCGATGAACGGCGCGAATCCGAATCGAAGTGCGTATCCGTCGCTGCTCGCGGCGATCGCGTGCGTTTGAGGCGCGTAATCCGAGCCCTCTTCTTCGGATATATCTCCGATCGCACGGGGGTCGAAGCTGAACGCCGCGACGATCCGCTCGCCGTCCTTGAGTTTGAAAATTTTCTGGATCGGTTCACCGTGGCCGGTTGTGGCGGGAACATCGATTAGGCGGCAGGTGTACGCTGCGCCGAAATTCGAGAAAAACGCGATCGTCGCCCGGGTCGATCCGGCCTGGCAGGTCAACACCGCGTCGCCCTCGCGCAGTCGCGTGTTCATCGGATCCTTGATCTCCTTCTGACGCTTGACCCAGCCGTCGGCGGTGACCAGCACGTGATTGTCTTCGGCGACGATAAGATCATCGGACGAAAACTGCGGCTCGTTTTCCACGGTCTCGATGATCGTGCGACGCTTGTCGTTCCTGGCGTATTTTTCCTGAATCTCACCGAGCTCGTGGCGGATGATATCCCACCGGCCCGGTTCGTCCTTGAGCAATTTCGTGAATTGCGTGGCCCGCTTGCGCTTGTTCTCCAACTCGTCGCGGATAACCAGGATCTCGAGCTTCGCCAGCCGGTACAGCTTCAACTCCAGGATGGCGTCCGTCTGCTCGGCGTCGAGCTTGAACCGCCGCGTGATTTTCTTGGCGGCATCGACCTTGCCGTCCGAGGCGCGGATGATCTTGATGATCTGATCGAGCGCGTCGAATACAGCTACGAAACCTTCGAGGATGTGGATGCGTTTGCGCAACGCCGCCAGTTCGTACTCAAGCCTGCGGGTTACCACCTCGAGCCGAAACGCCAGAAAGTTCCACAGTATCTCGCGCAGATCGCTGCGCTCGGGACGGCCTACCTCCTGGTTCTGCGTGGGCATCAGGCAGGTCAGGTTCACGTTGAAGTTGGTCTGCAGCGGCGTGTTGCGAAACAGGTATGCCATCACCTTCTGCTCATCGCCGTCTTGCTTCAGGTGCAGTTCGATGCGCACGTCGTCGGTCGACACGTCACGGACGTCGAGCAGTTGCGGCATCTTGCGGCTGAGGATGACCTGGGCGATCCGCTCGACCAGCACGGACTTGTTGACCATGTAGGGTACGGAAGTGACGTGCATGATCCTGCCGCCGCGGGTAACGGGACCCTTGCTCCACGTGGCGCGCACGCGGACGGTGCCGGCGCCGCGGCGATAGATTTCGTTGAGTTCTTCCGGGCTGTTGAGGATCTGTCCGCCGGTGGGGAAATCGGGGCCCTTGATGTATTTGCAGAGGTGGTGGGTCTTCAGTTCGGGGTTGTCCAACAGTTTGAGCAGGGCGGTGCAGACCTCGCCGAGATTGTGCGGCGGGATGTTGGTCGCCATGCCGACGGCGATGCCCGTCGAGCCGTTGACCAGCAGGTTGGGAATGCGCGCCGGCAGGACAACCGGCTCGGAACATGTGGCATCGTAGTTGGGCCGGAAATGAACGGTCTGCTGGCCGATCTCGCCGAGCATCTCGTCGGCGATGCGCGCTAGTCGGCATTCGGTATAACGCATGGCAGCGGCCGCGTCGCCGTCAAGCGAGCCGAAATTGCCGCTGCCATCGACCATCGGGATGCGCAACGAAAACGGCTGGGCCATGCGGACCAGGGCGTCGTAGATGGCCGTGTCGCCGTGCGGGTGGTAGGAGCCCATGACGTCGCCGACGACCTTGGCGCACTTGCGGTGCTTGACATCGGCGGTCAACCGCTGCTGCCACATGGTGTACAGGATGCGCCGCTGCACGGGCTTGAGCCCGTCGCGCACGTCCGGCAGGGCCCGGCTGGTGATCACCGACAGGGCGTAGTTGAGATATCGGCTGCGCGCTTCTTCGTGAAGAGCGACGTGTCGGCCGTTACCGGCGGTGCCGTCGGTGGGGCTGACACTGTCGAACAAGGAGTGGTCCGGTGTCTTGGTGCGTTTTTTGGCCAACGCGGCGGCCCTCCCTGACGTTGCCGGGCTGCGCAGCGGCTGACGGCGATGATGCCGCTGTCAAGAACCAAGACGATAGGCCCTGGCGACCCGAAAGACAAGCGATACGCAGCCTTGGCGACGGCGATAGACTATGTACGCTATGCCATACATCCTCGGCATCGACCCGGGACTTCAGATCACCGGCTACGGCATCGTTGACTTGGCCGACGGCGCGATTGAGCCAACGCTGGTCGAAGCGGGCCTGTTCAAGCTGGATCGGACCCAAGCCCTTGAGCAACGCCTTGGCCAGCTTCACGAGGATCTGAGCCAGTTGTTGGACGAGCATCAGCCCCGGTGTATGGCGGTCGAAGAGTTGTACGCCCATTATCGACACCCACGCACGGCCATCCTGATGGCACACGCCCGCGGGGTGGTGTTGCTCTGCGCCCAGGAGCACGGCGTGGCGGTCGAGAATCTGCCCTCGACCGAGGTCAAGAAGGCCGTCACGGGCTACGGTCACGCGTCCAAGGAACAGGTGCAGTTGGCCGTCCAGAGCCAGTGCCGGCTTGAGAGCCCGCCCTCGCCGCCCGACGTGGCCGACGCGATCGCCATCGCCCTGACCCTGGCGCGCCGCAGGGCGCTGGCGCGGCTGTAAATCCGCTGCCCGACAGGCGGGGCGTCCAAAGGGGTGCGGGTGTCGTAGCGATCGGTTGCGTTGTAGCGGCTGGTCGGCCCGTTCAGTGTCGCTGAGGCGATCTTCTCGGACCTTGAGGATCAAGCTCATTGAAGAGCAAGTCGATAATGCGAACACCACGCTTTCGCTTAGGGGCCGGTGGTGTCTTGTGGCTGGGGAAGGTAACCGGGTGGTTCACGACAATCGCCAGTCCGACGCTGGCGTCGATAGCTCGCGCCGACAGAATTCTCCGGGTGATGAGCCCGTCGGTCAGGATGTCTTGCGCGGCGGGCGGGAAAGGGTTCGCCTCGCGTATCCGCGCTACGGGCAGCGCGGGCATCGCCGCATAACCCGCCACGCCGGCGTGATACTGGTGGGAGTGGGCCTTTCGCTCTGCGGCGCGGCGCTGCTGATTTGGGTGCTGCGGTCGCCGGGTCAGCCGGCGCCGATTATTGTGGCAGCCGCGCCAGCGCCGACACCCGCCGACGCCGCGGAACTGTCGGCCCGGCAGTTGGCGGCGCTGATGCACAGCATGGTCGAGGATCCCCAAGTCGCGGATCGATTCCGCGAGCATCTGGCCGACTGGGTCGAGGACAGACAGTTTCGCCTCATGCAGCAAGAGCTGGCCGAGTTTGTCCGCAGTGACCGGATGCACGAGTTGCTGCGCGCGTCATTTCGAGAGTTTCGGGCGCCGGATGAGTCGCCGCCTTTGACGCATGGCCCTTCGGCCCGGACGCCTACTGCCGGCCACGCCGGTGACTGAACTGCTGCACCGCGTTGGCGCCGGACGTGCAAGACCTTGCACGGCGGGCAATGGCCGATCCACCACCGTATTGATGTGCCGTGCTTCCTGACAATTTGGGTAGGATGAGCGGTTGTTCGGATCATGGGGTGGCAACGCAGTGTTGTCATTTGCCTGTTGTTGACCGCCGCAGTCGTCGGTGTGTACGGCCAGGTGATCGACTTTGACTTTGTCAACTATGACGATCCGACATTGGTGACGGAGAATCGCCGCGTCCGTTCGGGGCTGACGGTCGAGAATATCGAGTGGGCATTTGCCGGCAGCGAGGATTACCGGCGCCCCGTATCCATGCTGTCGCACATACTCGATTGCCAGTTGTACGGTGTGGCGCGATCGTGGCGGCTTTTTTTTGCGTTGCAACCGGGGAGCCAAACCTGTCGCCTCGCTTTACCGCTTTGCTGGCAACGTCGCGGCGGCGGCGAGGATTTCTTCCGGCTCGCTCATGCGCCCGGCGCCTCGAGTGCGGCAGGCTTGCCAGCCCTCGCCAGGCCCGACGGTGTGGCAGCCGAGCAATTGTCGGCAGGTGTCGACGTTACGCCGGGTCACGGGGTTCTGCCACATCTGCTCGTTCATCGCCGGCGCCAGCAGGACAGGCGTGTCACGCGGGAGCGCACAGGCGGTCAGCGTCACCACGTTATCGCATAGGCCGGCCGCAAGTTTGGCGATGATGTCCGCCGTCGCCGGCGCGATGATCATCAACTCGCACCAACGCGCCAACTCGACGTGAGGCGATTCACGGTGCTCGGGTGGATCCCAGATGCTCGTGACCACTGCCGTGCCGGAAAGGCTCTCGAATGTCAGCGGCGCGACGAAGCGGATCGCGGCGTCGGTCATGATGATGCGCACATGTGCCCCAGCCTGGACGAACCGGCTGACCAACGTAGCTGTCTTGTAACAGGCTATTCCCCCTGACAACGCGACGATCACGCGGCGATCCGACCAGTCCGGGCCCGCGGCGTCGGGCAAATCAGACGATGGCGAGTGGATCGCACCCATTGCGGATCACTATTCCGCGGCTTCGTCCTCGTCGCCGCTGATCTCGGCGATCGTGATCTTACCGTCGACGATCTCCTGGATCGCCACCTCGATGTCATTGCGGCCTTGGCGCTCGACCAAGGGCCTTGAGCCTTCCATCAACTCGCGCACCCGGTGCTGCACCAGCGAGGTGAACCGGAATCGCCCACCTAGGCGGTGAACCATGCGATCGTCCTTGAGGGCTTCTATCATGGGTAAAATCACTCCGTGGCGGGTCAGAGGATCGAGCCTCACAGTATATCCACGGATCCATCAGATGCCAAGTCCGCGGGGCTTGTGCCGAGCATATCCCGGGATGAATGCAGCCGGGTCATCACGCGCGTGTTGTCACAAATTGTTTAATAATAAATATTTATATCAAAAATCAAACGAATGGTTGTCGCCGCCGAACTGAGCATCACGCACCCTACTGTGCCTCGGCTTCTCTGCTGCGAAGTTGATCTGCCGTGTATTCTGCCGCCACCTTTCGGCCGTCCGAAGCCCAGTGGGTTCCAAAGTGATAGAACAATAGCTTGTCGCCCTTGGCCCGCTGCGTCAACGCGGCAGTTACGCTGATGAACTCGATGCCGACTTGCTCGCATATGATTGAGACGGTGTTCTCCACGTTATCCAATGACGCCAACTGCTCATCTCGAATTTCGTTCCATTTGCTGCCGCTATCGGGGGACACGAGACCTGCGTACACGTGGGCCTTCATGGGAAAAAAAACCACCATTGGCACGATCATTTGTTCCACGCAGAGCGCGCGAAACTCGGTCAGGATGCTCCTCAATTCCCTGACCTCCTCGGTGTCGAGCAACTGCTGAGGTGTTCGCGTGTCGCTTTGATTGACGAACTTGTCAATCACCGATCGCCCTGGCAAATCCAGTTTCACCAGGTCCGGGTGAATCCCCGGACCGACGTGCGGCGTCACCGCCGGTGGCAATTGAGACCCTGGGCGGGCTAACCACGGAATCGTGCTATAAGCGTTCCTGATAAACATCGCATATCGCTGAAAGAAACTCAGCATCGGCGGAGGCCAAAGAATCAGGTAATCTCCTTCCCGCCACCTGAGATAGTCAATGATGTTTTTTAATTCGTTGCCCTCGAAGAAGCAGAACAGAACATATCGAGGGTTCTTCCCCAGTCCATAGCGCTTGAGCATGACGAGATACTGATGGGGCCCATACCAGCCGGTGC
This sequence comes from Phycisphaerae bacterium, assembly GCA_963577075.1. Lineage (GTDB taxonomy): Bacteria > Planctomycetota > Phycisphaerae > Phycisphaerales > Phycisphaeraceae > CAUYYV01. The sequence goes on along the minus strand of CAUYYV010000194.1, from coordinate 494 downwards.
CGTAATTCGCCGTCGTGAGACCGGAGAACTGCTGAAGGTGATAAGCAAACGTGTCGGTGTCGTCATCGCCCATTTCCACGTAGGCATCGCCGAGTACGACGATGTCGGCCTGGTCGCCATGATGGTGGTTCCTGAATCCGTCGGCATCCACCGATGAGCGATACGCGTGGGGTTGAACGTCAACACCGTAGGCCGGATTATAGAGGTCGCCGCGAAGTTCGGTGCTCTCGAACTCAACAAACGGGCGTTTCTTGAAGACCAATTCGGAATCCGACATGAATCGACTGTCGCGTATCGAATAATAGACGATTGGTCGAAAATCGAACACACCGGCAAATCCCGGGAAAAGTTCTGCCAACATGAACACAACAAAGGATCCGGCGATGACGGTACTGCCGATGATGAAGGACCGCGACAGGAGGCGCAGGATCATGCTTTCCGGGCGTATCCTGCGTCGAAACTTGATAAGGAGCAAACCGACGCCGATGCCGAGC
>CAUYYV010000193.1:0-6655 GCA_963577075.1 Phycisphaerae bacterium | reverse complement strand
CATCGGGTCATCCGGCAGGACGATGTCCTGATCGACCAATTGCCTGCGATGCCAGGTCGAAAGGTGTCCTGTCCAGTCAACGACCGGTCGTGGATTGACAAACGCAATCCGTGATTGCGGCGCAAGTCGGCGAACATTGCCGGCCCAGATGCCTTCTCCACCGCTGACGAAACTGATAATTTGCTCGGCACGTGACAAGGCGCCCCGCCACGCGTCGGTGATCTCAGATTGACAATCTTCGCTGAAAAGCAGCGCCGCGTCGCGTTGTTCAATATCACACGGCTCGACATGCGGCATGATCCTGGCTGCGAGCTGCGCCTTCGACCGCGCAGCGACCGCCAGCGTCTGCCCTTCAAGCGCCCGCAGGATCGGAAAGATCAAAACCCAATCACCCAAGGCCCCCTGATGAAATACGATGTTGTTCATCACGGGGCGCTGCGAGGGGGGTTTAGATGTCATACGCCCACCCGGCAAATGATTGATCGTCCTTAAGCGTGCGCAAATCCACCGGCGCGCCGGCCAGCGCGCCGGCGCGCCGCAGCGCCTGGCGTGCGCTGGCGAACACGCCGTGCGTCGTCTCGAACACGTTCGCCTCACCGATCGTCTTGAGCAATCCGAACAACCGCATCACGCGCATCAGGTTGTGGCGGACGCCGCACAGAATCACGTGACCGCCTCGCTCCTGGAGGTGGCGAACAAACTGATCGAGCACCGTCATGACGGTCAGGTCCATCGAGTGCGTACGCTTGAGCCGGAAGATTACGATCTGGGCGCCGCTCTTGACCAGGCCCGCCAACTCTTCCTGAAACTCATCGGCCACGCCGAAGAAAAGATCGCCCTCGACCTGGAGAAAGCGAACCCGCTTGCCGTCCGACCCGTCGACCGGATGCTCCTCAAACAGTCCGCCGGGCACCTGCACCATCTCAGTGATGTGCAACTGACTGGCCCGGCGGAGGTACAACGCGATATTCAGAAAAACGCCGACAAAGACGGCATACGCCAGCGGCACAAAGATCGTCGCCAAGAACGTGCCCATGCACACCGCTGCATCGGCGCGATTGCTCTTGATGGCACGCTGGAGGTACCGCCAATCGATCAGTTCATAGGCGATGACGAACAAGATTGCGGCGATCGCGGACATCGGAATATACTGCGACAACGGCGCGAAGATCAGAAAGATGGCGAGCGCACCCAGCGAGTTGAAGATACCGGCAAACCGGGTCCGCGCACCGGCGTAGTGATTCAACGCCGAGCGTGAGAAGCTGCCTGATCCGGGGATGCACCAGAAAAAGCTGGTCGCGAAATTGGTGATGCCCTGTCCGAACAATTCCCGGTTCGCGTTGATATGCGTACCGGTCTTCGCGGCCAGCGATCTGCCGATCGAGTAGGCTTCCATCAGGCCCAGCATGCTCAGCGCCAGGGCGCCGGCCAGAAGTTGCTCAAACCGTTCCAGCGAAAGCACCGGCACGGCGGGCACGGCCAAGCCCTGATCAATCCGAGGAACAAAAGTAAAATCAGCAGCGTTCCACCCCGCACCCGCGGCGACCGCTGAGCAAACGGCGATGGCGATCAGCGGACCGGGGATCAGGCGCGACAAACAGCGCAGGCCGATCATCAACGCCAGCGCCACGACACCAAGGATCACCGCCGGGACGCTGCACGAAGGCAAGTGCGAACCCAGCCGCTCGACGACACCGATCAGACCGGGCCAATCGCCGCTCGAACGCTCGACGTCGAAGCCCAGGAAGTGGTTCGCCTGCCCCGCAGCGATCAGCACGCCTGCACCGGCGGTGAATCCGACGATCACGCTGTGGCTGACATACCGCACCAGCCGTCCCAGTCGCGCCATGGACATGACCACCTGCAACAGCCCCTTGACCAGTGTCAGAGCGACGACCAATTGCAGGTAAATCTCCGGGTTGCTCGCACCGGCCAGGCGTGTCACCGTCGAGGCCACCAGCAGGCTTTGCGTGTTGATCGGGCCGACCGAGAGGAACCGCTGCGAGTTGAAGATCGAGCCGATAAAGCTCTGCAATATGACGGTGTACAGGCCATACTGCGGCGGAACGCCGGCGATGAAGGCATAGGCCATCGACTGCGGCACAGCGACGACCGCCACTGTCAGGCCAGCGACCGCGTCGCAGCGCATCTTGATCGCGTTATATCCCCTGGCGGTCTCGAACGCGGGCCGAAACGGCTCCATCAGGAACCGGGGCAACATGTTGATCATTTCGGTAACCTATTGATGATTCACAGCGTAGCAACTCGCCGGCGTGTTTGCCGATGGCCGCTGGAGCAGGTCAATGTCGCATTACCTCGGGATCGATCTTGGCGGGACGAACATCAAGGCGGGTGTCGTCAGCGAAGACCGTCGCATACTGGCCCACGGTTCGGTTCAGACGCACGGGTCGGCGGGCATCGAGGCGGTGATCAATACCATGATCGAGGTCGGCCGATCCGTCACACGCCAAGCAGGCCTGAAACTCGATCAGATTCGTGCCGTGGGCATCGGCGCGCCGGGCACGATCAACTTGGCGACGGGCACGATCATCTCGATGCCCAACCTGGTGGGTTGGCGGCAGGTGCCGCTTCGGAATCGTGTGGTCGAGGCGTTGGGCCGGCCTGCCGTGCTGGAAAACGACGCCAATGCCGCGGCGTTCGGCGAGTTCTGGGCCGGCGCCGGCCGCGACGAAGCGATCCGCCACATGGTCATGTTGACACTGGGGACGGGCATCGGCACGGGGCTGATCTGCGATGGCCGGCTCATTCATGGCGCCTACGGTGCCGGCGGCGAGGGCGGCCACATGATCATTCAGCCCGGCGGCCGACCGTGTGCCTGTGGACAGTTCGGATGCCTCGAAGCTTATGCCTCGGCGACGAATACCGCGCACCGAGCCGAGGAGGCAATCAAGTCCGGTGAGGAATCCGTCCTAGTCGACAGCTACCACGCCAACGGCCAGGAGTTGACCGCCAAGGAGGTCTTCGACGCCGCCGCCGGAGGCGACGACATGGCCGGCCGGATCATCGACGAAACCGCTCGGTACCTCGGCTTGGCGTGCATCAACATCTGCCGGTTCCTCGACCCGCAAATGATCGTGTTCGCCGGGGGCATGATCCTGGCCGGCGAGATCCTCTTCGACCGGGTGCGAACCGCCTATGCTTCCAACCGCTGGCATCAGATGGATACGGACCACGTGCGGATCGTACCAGCCGTGCTGGGTAACGATGCCGGCCTTATCGGAGCCGCCGCCGTTGCTTGGGACGCCGACAAAACGGGTCGGCTCCGATTGTAACGCCTGCCGATGCCCTCACCGCGTCGCTGCGCCGCGGCAAGCCTCAAGCACCATCGTCAAAGCACCGAAAATTATCGGGAGAAATTAGGGCAATCCGGGCACCCGAGGCGCAGAACCGGTCGGCGGCAAGGTGCCAACAGCCCGCCCGACGGAGGTGAGGAAATTAGTGGCCAGTACATCTGTCAAAAGCGGCCTGGAACTGTACCTTCGCCAGATTGACGAAACGCCGCTGCTCACGCCTGAGCAGGAGCGCGAACTCTGCTGGACGATCATTCACGAAAACTGCCCCATGGCGCGTGAGCAGATGGTGAGGTCCAACCTTCGCCTGGTTGTTGCGATCGCCAAGCGATACGCCCATCGCGGCCTGCCGCTGACCGACTTGATCGAAGAGGGCAACCTCGGCCTGCTGCGCGCCGTCGAGGGGTTCGACCCCGACCAGGGCGCTCGATTTTCGACCTATGCATCCTGGTGGATCAAACAGGCGATCAAGCGATCACTGATCAACGCCGTGCAGCCGATCCACATCCCCGCGTACATGGTCGAGTTGATCGTCAAGTGGAAGCGCGCCAGTCGGGAGCTAGAGGATAAACTCGGCCGCTCAGCATCCATCGCCGAGTTGGCAGAGAAAATGGAGTTGCCGGTCAAGAAGGTCCGTATCATCCGCAAGGCGGTCAGCGCCCTGAACACACGCACGCCTGATGAACAGGTTCTGCGCAACGACGATTTGAAAACGATCGAGAAACTGCTCAACGCCATCGACGAGCGCGAAGCGACCATTCTACGTCTGCGCTATGGGCTCGACGGCACCGAACCGCTGACGCTCAAGGATATCGGTTCGCACATCGGGCTGACCCGCGAGCGTGTCCGCCAGATTGAAATCGAGGCATTGGGCAAGCTCAACGACAGGCTCAACAGCAACAAGCCGTTTGATGCCGAGCATGATCGCAAGCCCAAGCGATCACGTACTATCTCGCGCAAAAGCGCCTGATCTTTTCAACGCACCTAGTTGGCCATGCCGATGGCGGCGCTCGACATAATGCCGCGCCCGCAGTAGATTGTGCCGCTCTACCTGCAACCACACTCGATGGAGTCCATTTGCGATGAGCCAAAACACATTGACCGTCGACCAGATCGAGCAACTGGTGCGATTCGACTCGGCGACGATCTGCAACGCAATCGAGGTATTCGGCGTGCGGCCGCGCCACGAGGGTTACATGGACCAGCGAATCCGCAGCATGTTCCCGGCATTGCCCCCAATGGTCGGTTATGCGGTGACCATTCAGTTTCGATCCGCCATGCCGGGGCAACCGGGCGATCAGTCATGTAATTTCGGCGATCATCTCGAGGCCGCAGCCGCTGCACCGCAGCCGCCGGTCGTCGTGTTCCATGACCTGGACGATCCGTCTGCCTCCGCCACGCTCGGTGAGGTAATGTGTACGCTTTACAAGCAGGCCGGCGTCGCAGGCCTGGTCACCAGCGGCATGGCGCGCGACCTGCCGCAGATCGAGCCGATGCACTTTCCCGTGTTCGCCGCCGGGGTCAATCCGTCGCACGCCAACTGCCGGTTTCTCGCCGTCAACGTGCCCGTCCAGGTCGGCGGACTGACCGTCAACCCGGGTGACCTGTTGCATGGCGACGCCAACGGCGTCACCTCGATCCCCCACGAGATCGCCGCCGATACCGCCAGCGCCGCCCAGCAGATTATGGATATCGAAGCCACCGCGCTTGATTATTTAAACACCCATCCCGGCTGCTCACCGAACGACGCCATGGCCACCATCAACACCATGCGCCAATCCTTTAAGCAATATATCGAGCAGGTGCGCAATGCGCGCCCATCCACCGGCACATAACGCCACGCCCGGTGATTGTGGTCAAACGCCAGGCCGATCTCGAAAACAAAATCCGCCCATCATGCGCCCAAGGCAAAACGGGCGAACTGCGTGACCGTCGCCCCCTTGGGCAGGTAGTGGCGGATCGGCTTCTTGGCGTCCAGTTCGCGAATGTACGTCTGTCCGAGCAGGGTGTTTTCGTTGACCCACTTGCGCAGCTTGCCGGTGATCATCTTTTCGATGATCTCGTCGGGCTTGCCCGAGGCGCGGGCCTCTTCGACAAAGGTGGATTTCTGCTGCTCGACGGCATCGGCAGGCAGAGCGGCCTCATCGACTGCCAGCGGCGCGGGCATCAGCGGCGGAACCGCGGCGGTCACGTGCTGGCAGATGCCGGTCAGCATATCGTCGGGCAGATCGCCCTCACACGCGATGATCGCGGCGGCCTTGTTGTTGTGGTGCAGATAGGAGCCGACCACAGCGCATTCGAACTTGACGGCCCGGCCCAGCGAGATGTTTTCCTTGATTGTAATCCGCAGGTCATCGACGAGTTGGCTCATCTCACCGGTGGCGGTGATCTCGCCAGCAAGCTGGAGGCGGGCCAGGTCGGCGATCTTCTGCGCCGCCGCGAGGAAACTGTCGTTACGCGCAGCGAAATCGGTCTCGCTGAACAACTCGATCATGGCCACGCTGCCGGGTTCTTTCGAGATCGCGATAACGCCCTCCGACGCCTCACGGCCGGACCGCTCCTCCATGTCACCCTTGAGTTTCTCTCGCAGGACTTCGACGGCGGCGTCGAAATCACCCGACGCCTCGGTAAGCGCCGCTTTGCACTGCATCATACCGACGCCCGTACGCTTTCTTAGTGTCATTACATCCTTGGCGCTGATAGCCATGGTCATGCCTCCGCTTGTGAGTGATTAAGAGTCCGTGACGCGCCGGTCCGCTACACCTGCGCCTGCTGGCCCGCCGGCGGCGGGTCGGAAGAAGCCGCGGCATCGGCGGGCGGCTGCTGCCCCGACTCGGTATCCCCGGGCGTGGGTTCGTCGGCGCGGAACATCGCCCGGCCGCTGCGACGCGTGCTGCCGGAGTGATCGACGGCCTGATCGTCTTTGCCCTCGTCCGGTAGTCGCCGCGCATTCTTACCTTCCATCACCGCGCGACAGAGGTGATCGATCACCACCTCGATCGAGCGCATCGCATCGTCGTTGCCGGGGATCGGGATATCGGCGTAGTCCGGGTCGCTGTCGGTGTCGATCAGGCAGACGGTCGGGATACCCAGCTTGCGTGCCTCCTTCACCGCGTTCATCTCGTGGCCGACGTCGACCACCACGACGACGCCCGGCAGTTTGGTCATCCTGCGGATGCCCTCGAGGTTACGCTTGATCTTCATCTTCTCGCGGCGTAACTGGCTTTCCATCTTCTTGGAGTAGTTGTCGATCTTGCCGGACTCTTCGAGCCCCTCGAGTTCCTCGAGCCGTTTGAGCCGCTCGCGGATGGTCCGAAAGTTCGTCAGCGTCCCGCCCAGCCAAC
>CAUYYV010000192.1:0-6663 GCA_963577075.1 Phycisphaerae bacterium | reverse complement strand
GTTCGGCGCAAGCGTCGTCGAGCAACTGCTGACGCCCGTTGCACTCAGATTCGCCGTTGTCGATCTGACTCTGGCGGGCTTCGATCGCTTCGCTGCGCTGCCCCATCTGCTCAACTAACTGATCATTGTCCTGCTGCCACTGGTGCCACTCGGCGAGTCGTTGCTCGAGGTCACCCAACAGGTCCAGCACATGCTTCATGTCGGGTACCTGCGGCAATGCAACGTCCTGGTGGTCATTCATGGGTTTCTTCTCTCGGGGTGAGCGGGCGTACCGCGGCGGTTCGCCTGAAATATTGGTATCGGGCCGGCGGAGGCGCCACCTAAGTTGCCATGCCGTTAAAATGCACGGCGTGAATATTCCTGACACAGAGCGCGACAGCGGGGGCAGCACGGCGGTGCTGTCGTGCGAAGAGGTGACGTTCGGGTACGAGCCGGATCGGCCGGTAATCACCGGCTTATCAGTACAAATACAACCGGGACGGCTCTGCGCCATGATCGGCCCGAACGCGGCGGGCAAGAGCACGCTGCTGAAGCTGATGCTGGGTCAACTGCGACCCTGGTCGGGGCGGGTACGGCTAGATGGCACGGACGTAGGGGCGATGGATGCACGCAAGCGGGCGGCACTGCTCAGTTACGTGCCACAGCACGGCAGTGTCGCCTTCGCATTCACCACCCGCCAGGTCGTGGACATGGGCCGGTACACCCTGCGGCGCGACCGCGGCGCGATCGACCAGGCGATCAGCGGTTGCGACCTGACGGATCTGGAGGATCGACCGTTCACCGAACTGTCCGCCGGTCAGCAACAGCGGGTGCTGCTGGCGCGTGCCCTGGGCCAGTCGTCAGGAGAGGGAAGGGTCATGCTGCTGGACGAGCCGGCTTCCGCGATGGACCTATGGCACGTGCACCGGATCATGCGACTGCTGGCCGAGCATGCCCGTCACGGTTTGGCGGTACTGGTCGTGTTGCACGATGTGAACCTGGCGGCGCGGTACGCCGACGACGTATGGCTGATCGACAACGGAGCCCTGGTCGAAGCCGGGACATGGCAACAGGTGCTGCAACCCCGCGTGCTCGAGCCGATCTATCGTGTCGGGTTGCGGGTCGCCGAACAGCAATGCGACGACCGACCGCTGTTCATCGTCGAGCCGGACAATACACTATAATGACGACGCGAGCACCACAGGAGCCGACGACGAAGCAATGGCTATCAACGATTACATGGTGACGACGCTGGCTGTTGACACGCCCGACTGGATCGTGGGCGCCATTTTCATCGCCATCATGGTCATCGGGGCCATCACCAACGCTGCCAAGGAACTGTGGCAGAAGAAGGGCGAAACCAAGCCGGGGTCTGACAGGCGTTCGCCGCCGATCCGGGGTCAGTCGTCCTCACATCCCGCCGGCCAGTCACGGACAGATCAGCTGGCAGCGCATCGACGCCAACAATTGCAGGAGTTGGCGCGCCGCCGAACCGGGGAGCAGCCGCAATCGCCAGGCCAACCCCGTGAACCGGCAAACCTGACCAACGCACAACGCGCCGAGTGGCAGCGTGCCAAAGCCAGGTACGAACAACGCGCCCAGCATCAGGCGGTCGAGCAGCAACACCCGCAAACTGATGCCATAATACTTCGCAGCAAGCGCACCATCGGAGCGGATTTGGGCTCACATGATCTGGGTGCCGGCGTGGCACGGGACGACCACGCAAGCCAGCAGACACACCGCCTCGTGCCTGACGTTTACGCCGTGACACGGCGTAAACCTTCCAAGATCGCGAAAATGCTCGGCCAAAAGCGATCGCTTCGACGGGCGATCGTGCTCAAGGAGATTCTCGATCGGCCGATCGGTTTGCGCGAGGATTAGTCGCCGCTATAGCCGGAGCACGGGGTAAAACCATGTTGCTAAACGAGCCGCACCCCTCCGGGATGTGGATGCGGGACCAATATTGCTGGCGCTGCCAAATCAAGCGGACATCGCCGCTGGCGAACGACCGTCACCTCGTACAAGATTCACACCTCGGCAACTCCCGCGCTGGATAGCGGCCTGACGAGCAGTTTTCGCAGGACGGCCATCAGGGTGGGCGGTTCGAGGTAGTTTGCGGGCGGACGAAGAAACACGGTACGCGCATCGATGAGGCTGACTCGGCCGGGCGCGTCTTTGAATAACTCGTCGAGCTTGCGCGGGTTGGTCGTGGTGAATATCAAGTCGCGGCCTTTGAGCTTGATCGAACGGATGTTGTGCATGCCCGCCGCGATACGAAGCTCGGCCAGATTGATCAGGGCCTGTGCCTGCGGCGGAGGTTGGCCGTAGGCGTCGGTCAGATTGGCGACGACCGCCTCCAATTGATCGAACGTCGCGGCGCGGCTGAGACGGCGGTAGGCCTCCATGCGATACTTGTCCGACGCGATGAACTTTCGAGTCAGCCGGCTGGACACCGGAAGTTCCAGATGCGTGCGAGACGGCTCGATGATCGGGTCGTTCTTCAGTCGCCTGGCCTCCTGCTCAAGCAATGTGCAGTACATCTCGTAACCCACGGCGGCAATATGGCCGGACTGCTGCGGCCCCAGCAGATTGCCCGCGCCGCGAATCTCCAGATCGCGCATGGCGATCTTGAAACCCGCGCCGAGCATCGAGTACTGCTCGATCGCCTTGAGCCGCCGTGCTGCCGTGTCCGTCACCGGGCGATCATTGGGCAGCAGCAGGTAACAGTAGGCGCGGTGCTTATACCGCCCCACCCGGCCGCGAAGCTGATGCAGGTCGGCGAGGCCGAAATGATCGGCGTTGTCGATAAAGATCGTGTTGGCCGTCGGGATGTCGATCCCCGATTCGATAATCGTCGTGCAGACCAATACGTCCGCCTCGCGGCGCACAAATTTTAGCATCACCTGTTCCAGTTCACCGCTGGACATCTGGCCGTGCCCGACGATCACACGCGCCTCGGGCACGAGCTTCTGAATCTCGTCGGCGACGGATTGAATGTCGTACACGCGATTGTGTACAAAGAAGACCTGGCCGTCGCGGTTCAGCTCGCGGATGACCGCCTGCTGAATACGATGCTTGTCGTGGGGCGCGACGTCGGTGACGATGGCGCGGCGATCGAGCGGCGGGATCGACAACGAGCTGATGTCGCGCAGGCCGAGCATGGCCATGTGCAGCGTGCGCGGGATCGGCGTGGCAGTGAGCGTCATGACGTCAGCGGTCATGCGAAACTGCAGCAGCCGCTGCTTGTGCTCGATGCCGAACCGTTGCTCCTCGTCGATCACGACCAGGCCGAGATCGGCGAACTTGACGTCCTTGCTCAGCAGCCGATGCGTGCCGATGACCACGTCCACCTGACCGCGGGCCACGGCGGCGAGCACGTGGTTTTGCTGTTTGGCCGTCTTGAACCGGCTCAGCGACTCGATGCGGAACGGGTAGTCGGCCATGCGGTCGCGAAACGTGCGCTCGTGCTGCTCGGCCAGCACGGTCGTCGGGACCAGTACGGCAACCTGCCTGCCGTACTCCGCGGCCTTGAACGCGGCGCGGATGGCGACTTCCGTCTTGCCAAAACCCACGTCACCGCACACCAGCCGATCCATCGGCTGCTCGTTGGACATGTCGCGTTTGACCGATGCGATGGCGGCGAGTTGATCGTCGGTTTCTTCATACGGAAACTCCGCCTCGAACTCGCCCTGCCAGGGCGTATCCGGTGGATAGCGCACACCCGGCAGGCTCGCTCTGGCCGCTTGGACGCGCAGCATTTCGCCGGCAAAGTCCCTGGCCGCCTCCCTTGCCGCCTGCTTCTGCCGATCCCAGCGTTTGCCGCCCATCAGGCTCAGCGGCGGTGTTCCGGAGAACCCGCCGACGTAACGCTGCACCAGATTGATCTGCGCCGCCGGCACATGCAGCAACACATTTTTGGCAAACTCAAGTGTGAGATATTCCTCCGTACGCCCGCGTCGGGTCATGGTCTTGATCCCGGCAAAGCGTGCGATGCCGTGCTCGACATGAACAACAAAATCGCCGACGTCGAGTTCGACAAATGCGTCCGTCTCACGCCCGCCCGCAGCGGCGCTGACCTTGCGGATACGACGCCGCGTCTGATAGCGATGAAACAGCTCGTGGTGAGGGACGAGAAAGACAGTGGAGCAATGCGACTGACCGCCTTCTTCCCACACGAATCCGAGGTGCAGGTAACCGATTTCCACATCGATCGCGTCACGGTGCAGCGGCGCGTACTCGCTGATCAACTCGGTCAGCCGATCGCGTTCGGCCTCGTTCTGGCACAGCACGACCACCTGCGCAACTGACGAACCACCGACAAGCTCGACCAACTCCTTCACCGCCGCGGAAGCGTCGTGGTCGAACGATAGCAGCGACCGGCAGGGCAGCTTCAGCATCTTTTCGTCCGCGGGGGCGGTGCTGTACTGGTTGACCTCGAAATGCGGCCGCCGCGTCAGGTGCTGGAAGACGGCCTGCGGCGGGAAGATGCCCACCGGGTTGGTCAGCCGCTCGAAATAGCCGCGGGCCTGCTCAGCCAACTCCATCACCTCGTGAAGCACGACCAGCGTGTCGTCGGGCAACATGGCCAGCAGGTGGGTCATATCCTTGTCGGTGTGCAACTGATCGACCGATGCCCCGATGATCTGGACACGCTCGATCGCACCGGTCGAGCCCATGGTGCTCGTATCGATCCGTCGCACGGACTCGATTTCATCACCGAAGTAGTCAAGCCTGATTGGCCCGACGCTGCCGTGATCATCGCCGGTGGCACCGGCGGGCGGAAAGATGTCGATGATCCCGCCGCGCGTGGCGAAGTCGCCTGGCTGCTCGACGGCCTCGACTCGGTTGTACCCGGCACGATCGAGCCAGTCGATCAACTGGGCCGGCGGCATCCGACTGCCGGACTCGATCGTCAACTGAAACCGATCGAGCGTGTCGGGGTGCGGCACCGATTGCATCAACGCCTGAATCGGCGCGATGATCACGCCACGGATCGGCTCGCTGGCTTGGCGCTTCTGCGCGATACGCCCTACGACCGCCAGCCGCTGTGCCAGCAGTTCGAGGTTGACGCCCGATTCGCCCGGCAGCACTCCCAAGGCATTGAACCGCTCGGCGTCGACCGACATGCCGGCCGCGGTGAACAGTTCGAGATCTTCCAGGGCGTCGTCGGCCTCATCGAGATGGGCGACAACCAGCAGCACCACCCGGCCCGTGCGCTGCGCCAGCGCGCCGGCCAGCAGGGCCGTGCTCGACCCGACGCTGCCCTGCACCACCGTACGCTTGCGATCCGCCGCCGCCTCGCACAACTGATCCACCGCCGGGCAATGGGCGAACCGAACAAGCCAGTCATGGCCGGTCGTGGTATCCGCCATGTTGCTACTGCGGTTCATCCATTTTCTGCCGGCGTGCGGATTGGCCCACTTTCAACACGGTGGGCACGACGTAACTGTCCTGCGACGATGCTGGCGGCGCCTCCGGCTCCGCCACGCCCTCGATTACCCGCACCATCGCAATCTCGTCGCAAGCCTGATTCTTCGAGCATCGGACGCACTCACTCCAGACCTTCAGCGGAAGCTGCTGGCGATCACAGATTTCAAACCCGAGCCTGTCGAAAAACTTCTGCTCGTACGTCAGCGTCATCAGGCGTGCGATGCCCAATTGCTTGGCATCGTCGACACAGGCCTCGACCAGCAGTCCGCCCAAGCCCCTGCCGCGGTGAGTTGAACAGACTGCCAGCGCGTACACCTCCGCCAGGTTCGACCACACGATATTCAGACCACACACGCCGATCACCCGTCCGTCGTCCTCCGCAACATGGAAATCGCGCATATGCTCGTACAAAAAACCCATCGGCCGGTGCAGCATCAGGCCATACTCGGCGCAGTCATTGATGATCCTCCCCAAGGCGGACACATCGGCAACATTGGCGCGGCGGATCATGGCTGCATTATAGGGAAGATTTATTGAACAGGAGTAACCGGGAACCAGGCTGGCATCAGCCGTTTCACTTGAGGCCACGCATCATCTCACCAAGTTTTTTTTCGTCCCATGTCTCGATGCCCATATCTGCCGCCTTGTCCAGCTTGCTGCCCGGCTGCTCGCCGGCGATCAATAGATCGGTGCTCTTCGACACGCTGGAAGTCACCTTGGCGCCCAGGGCTTCGAGCTTGTCGGCCAGTTGCTTGCGACCGTAATCGGCGAGCGTGCCGGTGATGACGACGGTCTTGCCCGCGAAGGGCGTGCCCCTCGTGGGCATGGCGTCGCGGCGTCTTCGCGGCACCGTGAGGTCAACGCCGGCGTCCTCGAGTTGGGTCATCACGTGGCGACCGGCCTTGCTCCGCAGAAACGCGTGCAGCGACTGCGCGATCTCGGGCCCGATACCCGATTTTTCGCCATCGACCTCGAACGTCTCGATCTGCTCCCGCGTGGCGGCCAAAAGCTTGTCAATCGCCCCGAAGTGGTCAGCGACGATCTGGGCCGCTCGCGCACCGACGTGGCGGACGCCCAGTCCGGCCAGCACACGCTGCAGGCCACGCTTCTTTGAAGCCTCAATGGCGTTGAGCAGATTGCTCACCTTGCCGTCGCCCATTCGCTCGAGTTGCACCATCTCGCCTCGCCTTGACTGAAGACGGTAAACGTCGGCAAACGACTTGAGCAATCCGGCGTCTGCCAGTTGGTGCACGA
>CAUYYV010000191.1:0-6678 GCA_963577075.1 Phycisphaerae bacterium | reverse complement strand
CAGCACCTGCGGATCGGCGCCGACGGCCTCTTTGTTCACCGCGTAATGATCCTCCTCATGGGTAAACGCCTTGTCGGCAAGCTGTTCTACCTGCTCGACATTCAACTCGACGGCGCCGGCGCGGCGCATTGCATCCATCACGTGGTCGAACACCGACTCAACGACGAACACCTCCTTTTCACCGATGCAAAGCAGGTTGTTGTCAAACGCGGCGCCGGCGATGATCGATCTGGCGGCGTTATCGAAATCAGCGGTTTCGTCGATGACGACCGGCGGGTTGCCCGGCCCCGCCACGATGGCTCGCTTCGACTGCTTCATCGCCGCACGGGCCACTCCCGGACCACCCGTAACGGCCAGCAGGGGGATACGCTCGTGGCGAAAGATCTCTTCGGCGGTGCGCAGCGTGGGCGGATCGATCACGCAGATCAGCGGACCGACGTTGAACTTTTGCTTGATCGCGTGGTTATAGACGGCGGCGGCCATGGCGGCGCACTTGGCGCCGCCCGGGTGCGGATTGACGACCATCGCATTGCCGGCTGCGAGCATGCTGATCGCGTTGGACGTCAGCGTGGGAATCGAATGGGTCACCGGCGTGATCACGCCGAGTACTCCCCAAGGCGCCGCCTCGTCGAGGCTGATGCCATGGTCACCGCTGTGCGCCACCGTGCGCAAAAACTCAACGCCCGGCACGGCTTCGAGCAGTTCGAGCTTGACGATTTTGTGGTCGAGCCGGCCGATCTTCGTTTCCTCGAACTCGATGCGGCCCCACTCCTCGGCGTTCTCCCGTGAAATCTGTTTGAGCAACTTGCAAATGCCATCGCGCACCTCAAGCCCGGCGACGGCGAGCTGTTGCTGGGCGGTGGTGGCGGCATCGACAGCGGCATCGACGGCCTGGAAGACACCCGCCCCCGGAACCGCCCCCGGAACCGCCCCCGAAACGGCATCCGCAAGCGCAGGTCGGCCTGGCGTGGCCGGCTCCGCCGTGGCCGGGTGGAGGCGTGTGAGCACCTCCTCGACGACGTTGGTGATCAGTTGTTCCTGTGTCAGCATGACTCATGCCTCGCTTGACTACGATGACCGCACAAGATTCACTCCACGCGATGCCCGTGTATGACTGCCTGGTCGACGATACCCACGATCACCGCATCGACCGGGACCTTGTTGAACCCTTCGGCCAACCGGGCGCTCGAGCCCTGGACGATCAGTACGAGTTGGCCCTCACCGGCGCCGATCGAATCCATGACCACGATTGCCCGACCGGTGACCTCAAACCGCCCGCCACCGGAGTGGTCGCTGCCAGCACGATCCGGATCGTCGTAGTCAACTTTCAATGGCTCGACGATCAACAACTTGCGACCATGGGTCGAAGGATCTTTGGCCGTCGCCACGACATGTCCTTTGACGCGTGCGAGAAACACAACGAATTCCTTTCAGTGACCGGTGGTCGGTATCCAGCGACCAGCGTGGAACAACTTTTCCACACGCATCCCCGAGCCATCCATCACCATCCACTGGTCACTACCAGTTACACCCGTGTCACGTCTTCGTGCGGGCGAGCGATGACGTGGACGCTGACCACCTCGCCGACACGCCGGCTGGCCTCAGCGCCGGCGTCCACGGCGGCCTTGACCGCAGCCACATCGCCCTCAATCGTTATCGATACCAAGCCGCTGCCGACCTTGTCCTGGCGCACGAAGGTGACGTCGGCGGCCTTGAGCCCGGCATCCAGCGCCTCAACGGCGCCGATCAGACCCTTGGTTTCGATGATGCCCAGTGCTTTTTGTGCCATCGGGGGACTCCTACGTTTGGCACATCGCGCTCAAGCGTGATGCGCCGCGGGTTCCGTGCTGAGCACGTCTACAGTCTGCTTCGCAACAATCAGTTCCTCGTTGGTGGGTACGACCCAAATCGCGACTCCCTCGCCCTCAGGCGCCGCGTCGATGCGTGATTCGTCATCGCCGGATGCGACCGCGTTTTTCGATTCGTCGAGCACGATGCCGGCGTAGTCGAGGTCGCGGCAGATCGCCGACCGAACGGCCCTGCCGTGTTGGCCGATGCCGCCGGTGAACACTACCGCGTCCGTGCCGTTTAGCACCGCAAGGTACGCGCCGATGTAATGCCGGCACGACTCGGTAAAAGCGTCGATGGCCAGACGAGCTTGCTCGTCACCGCCATCGGCTGCCCGCTCCACCTCACGCATGTCAGCACTGACGCCCGACAGACCTTTCAACCCAGCCTCCTTGCCAAGCGTCTTGAAAATCGTGTCCAGGTCCATGCCTGCCTGCAGTAGCTTGAGCAGGGCGAAGGTGTCAAAGTCACCGACGCGCGACGCGTGGAACACACCGCCCTGAGCGGTCATGCCGAAGCTGTTGGCTTGGCTTTGACCGTCTCGTATGGCGCAGATCGAGCACGACCCACCGAGGTGGCAACTGATGATCCGCGACGCTTGGGGCGCGATCTGCGCCATACGCATCGCGATGTAACGGTGGCTGGCGCCGTGGAAGCCATAGCGCCGTATGCCGAATTGCTCGATCCAGTCGTGCGGAACGCCGTAGACCTGCCTGCTCAACGCAATGGTCTGGTGATATCCGCTCTCGAACGCCGCGACCTGCGGAACGCCCGGCAGTCTTTCGCCAAAAGCACGCATGGCCGCGAGGTAGGGCGGGTTGTGTTGCGGCGCAACGTCGGAAAACTGCTGCATCGTCGCCAATACGGCGTCATCGATCTTGACGGCGCCGCCGATCGGCCCGCCATGTACCGCCTTGAAGCCGATCGCATCGAGTTGCTCGATCCGATCGAGCGCGCCGGTGTCGAGAAGCTGGGCCAGATGCAACTCGATCGCCGCTGCGTGGTCGGCCAGATCGTCGGTACCCCGGCGATCTGCCCCACCGGTCTGCACGGACCAGGTGCTGCGGCCCTGGCCAAGGCGATCGGCGGCGCCCTGCGCGAGCAACGCCGGCACGGTGCTGCCCGCACCGGCCATGTCGTAGAGCTTGTACTTGAAGCTCGTCGAACCAAGATTGGCAACCAAAACGATCATGGTAAAGCCCGTGGCAATGGAAGCGGCGATCACTTAAAAGCCGCCGATCAGTTGCTCACTCGGGCGGGCGATCACGTGCGCCGAGATCAACTCGCCCACGCGACCGGAAGCCTCGGCGCCGGCGTCAACGGCCGCCTTGACCGACCCGACGTCGCCTTGAACCACGACTGTGACATAACCGCCGCCGATCGGTATGGACTTGACCAACTCGACGTTGGCGGCCTTGAGCATCGCGTCGGTCGCCTCGACGACGCCAGTGTGACCTCGGGTTTCTATCATGCCTAAAGCGCTCATAAGCAGACTCCTTGCAAGGAAAACGTGGGCAAACCCCGCCGCTAAACATCGATTGCCAAGTGTTATTTGTTGTCGCCGTTGGCCGGAATGACACCGGTCAGTTCATCGTGCGGGCGTGGGATAATGTGCACACCGACGACCTCGCCGACCTTTCCAGCCGCCGACGCACCGGCATCCACGGCAGCCTTGACCGCCGCCACGTCACCGCTGACAAAGCTGGTCACCAGCCCGCTGCCCACCTTGTCCCAACCAACCATCTCGACGTTGGCAGCCTTTAACATCGCATCGGTCGCCTCGATCAACGCCACCAAGCCCCTCGTTTCGACCATTCCCAGTGCTGCTTGTGCCATGATTGTTACTCCGGCGTGTTACTTGATCAGTTCCATTCTTGTGGCCGACGCCAGATCGCAGGCGTTGCCCTCATCCGTGTCGATGTGTACCTCCAGCTTGACGCGGGGATTGATGCGCACCTTGACACGGTCAAATTTAAGTCCGCAGGGGCCGACGATATGCAACTGCATGTAGCCAGCGTCATGCACCGCATAGTGCGCCGCATCGTCCGGGTGCATGTGTACGTGGCGCTCGGCGCGAATCAAGCCCCGCGGCAGTGTCAATGCGCCGGCGAGCCCGACCATGACGCAGCCGGGCGTGTTCTCATGATTGCCGCTGATGCGCAGTGGAAGCTTCAGACCAAGAAAGATCCCGTCCGTGTAAGACAATTCAACCTGCGTGTACTCGCGGCAGGGACCGAGGATGCGGATGTTGGGAATCATCCGGCTGCGCGGACCGACGATGTTGACCGTCTGCTCGGAGGCGAACTCGCCCTGCTGATACAGGTCGCGCAGCTTCGTCAGTTTCGCCTCGGGCCCGAAGAGAACCTCGAGATCCTGTTGCGTCACGTGTGCGTGTCGCGCCGAAACGTTGACGACCAGCGGATTGGGACCGCTGTTGTCCGATGGAGGACGATAGGTTTGAGAAATATCCGGCTGCAACCTGCTGTGCAACACTTGGCGAACCATCTGCTCCACCTGCCGGCGATCCAACGTGTTGCCGCTCATAATCATCGTAAAGATGAACCCTTGTGACTGGATGCGGAGTACCAAGACAATAGTACAACAATTTCCATAATATTTCAATACTTATCATAATATTCCATAATATTCCATAAAGTATTATATAATCAACTAGTAAGACCTTGAAGGCTGGGTGCCGGAGAGTTTGGTGGAGAGGAGAATAAGGAGATACGGCCCCACAGGCAGGCACACCGTCGCTTAGAACTTGGCCAAAGCGGCGTTGGTTGAATCGTAGATTTTGAGCAGTTTGTCGAGCCGGGTCAGTTTCAACACCTCCAGAATGGCCGGTGGAATCGACGCCAGCCTCATCTCACCGCGGAGGCCCTGCACCTTCTTGTTAACCGCGATCAGCACGCCCAGGACAGCCGAGGAGGCCGTCTGAAGGTTGGACATGCTGATGACCATTTTGGGGTGGCCCGCCTTCTCCGCCAGTTGCTCGAGTTCCCGGCCGACCTGCTGAATCTGGACCTGATCGATCATGCTGTCAGCCATGAACTCGATGACATACACGTCACCGCGTCGCTCGATCATCATTGAATCAGAATCAGCCGCGCCCATCTGAAAGACCCCACCCAGCGGTGCTTGATACCGCACTCACAGCGCCATCGCAGGCGCGCCAGTCTAGTTTGACCATTGCGAAGTGGCAAGCGCCAACGGCATCGTACACCGGGGGGTCCGCCTAGTCGAGATTCATCGTCAGCAGGAACTCGGCGTTGGACTTGACCTTTTGCAGCCGACTCTTGATCAGTTCCATGGCCTCGACAACGTTCATGTCAGAAAGGACCTTGCGCAGCCGGTAGACCAGCTCAAGCTCTTTGGGGTCGAGCAGAAGTTCCTCGCGGCGGGTGCCGCTGGCAGCAATGTCGATGGCCGGCCAGATTCGCTTTTCAACCAGCCGGCGGTCCAGGTGCAATTCGCTGTTACCCGTACCCTTGAACTCCTCGAAGATGATGTCGTCCATTTTCGATCCCGTGTCGATCAGCGCGGTAGCCAGGATGGTCAGCGACCCACCATCCTCGATCGCGCGAGCCGAGCCGAAGAACTTCTTGGGCCGCTGCAACGCATTGGAATCGAGTCCGCCGGTGAGAATCTTGCCCGAATGGGGCATCTCCGAGTTGTACGCCCGCGCCATGCGTGTCAGCGAGTCCATCAGAATCACCACGTCCTCGCCGAACTCAACCATTCGTCGCGCTTTTTCGATCACCATATTGCAGACCTGCACGTGGCGGGTGGATTGCTCGTCGAAAGTCGAGGCGATGACCTCGACGTCGTCGGGCGTATTGCCGCGGAAATCAGTGACTTCTTCGGGCCGCTCGTCAATGAGCAGCACAAGCACCTTCATTTCTGGGTGATTGGTGATGATGGCGTTGGCCATCTTCTGCAGCAGGATGGTTTTTCCCGTGCGGGGCGGGGCGACGATCAGGCCGCGCTGGCCGCGCCCAATGGGTGTGACCATGTCGACGATGCGCATCTCGATCTGATCGCTCGAGGTTTCGAGGATGATACGGTCCTTCGGATGGAGCGGGATCAGGTCCTCGAAGCTGGAAATTTCGTTGAGCGCGTCGGGCGGACTGCCGTTGACGCCGTCGACCCGCAGCAGCGCAAAGTATCGCTCCGACTCCTTGGGCGGACGGATCGAGCCCTGCACGATATGACCGGGTTTGAGCCCGAATCGGCGTATCTGGCTGGGACTGACGTAAATATCATCGGGGCAGGCAAGGTAGGAATACTCAGGACTGCGCAGGAAGCCGAATCCGTCAGGCAGGACTTCGAGCACACCCTCGCCGTACATCAACCCCTGCTTGGCAATGTGGTTCTTGAGGACCTGGAAGATCAAGTCCTGTTTCTTGAGTCCGGCGTAATTTTCAACCTTCTCTTCCTCGGCCAACTCGTGCAGTTTCTCGACGGTCATCTTCTGCAAGTCGCGCAGGGTCATGTCAGACCGCTTGGCCAACTCGTAGCGTTGCTGCGTCTCGGCATCGAGAGCTTCGTCAGTCGAGGGCGCGGTGGGTGCAGCCACCGCGGCGCCCTTGCCGTTACCCGGCCCCGGGTCTGAGTCTTTCTTCTGTCTTCCACGATAGTTCTGATTCTTGGCCATTACATGGCTCTCCTGAATTGTCGCATCCGTTGCGGATGCCCTTGCAGTGGGATGAACGGTTGGTCATTCTCCGAGGTGTTCAAGCATTTCAACCCGTACAGCGACAGGTGTGACCGAGCATTGACAACACGTACCCAGATCTACTGTTCCAAAGATGCGTCAACGGGTGCGTG
>CAUYYV010000190.1:0-6704 GCA_963577075.1 Phycisphaerae bacterium | reverse complement strand
GGCGGCGGCGAGCCTTGGCAAGCAACGCGTGGCTGGTTGCGCCGCCGTCCATCCAGTCGAGCAACAACTGCTGGGGCCAACCGTCCAAATACAAAAGTTCGTCCGCCTGCGGCCGCTTGGCGTCGAGGATACCGACGGCGAGCGCGTCGAAGGCGATATGCTTCCTCAGCGCACCAAAGGATCGTTCGCCGACGCCCAAAGACAGAATGTCAACGCTCGCACACTCGCTGCTCACCGCTGTCATGATGACACCCCTCATGGTGCCAAGCGGAATTGAGCACCCCGCGGCCCCCGACCCCGCTCACAAGCGGCTTCGCTCTCGGCGCCATGATGGGCCTGCACACCTCATCAGCCGATCACGCCGGTCGACACCTCCGACACTGGCTGCTGAAGGCTCCATCGCATTGTACCGCCCTGACAGTTGATATGGACCATGAAGTGTTTTTTTCTGAATTTCCAGAAAAGAGGCCAGATAATCTGCCGATCGGTCTGCGGGATGGGCAGCCGGTCAATGCTGGCCGGGTCGTGCCATTCAAGCCTTCCCTCGTCTATCTGGCCGGGCTCGACCGACACAGGCGCAATCACCTCGTATAGGAACATCAGCCAGTGCGCCTGATCTTCGTAGCCATGCTCGGAGACGATGCCGGTCAAGTGCAGGTCGCCGGCGGTCAGGACAAGACCGGTCTCCTCGCGGATTTCACGCAGGGCACAGTCGGTCGGGCTTTCGCCGTCCGCCTGCTTAAGTTTGCCTCCGACCGGCGAGTACAAGCCACGGTTGGGCGGTCGCCCCCGGCGCAGCAACAGGGCGCGACCCTGAGCGTCGAACAAGTAACACAACACCGAGATGAGATACGGCAACGGTTTGGGCACGCCATGATGATAAATGATCACAGCCAACCATTGAAACGGCCGGTGGCAGGCATCAGTTTGCAACCTCGCGATGAGAACACCCGCACACAGACCGCGCGGCCGGCCATCCGTGACGCCGTCACATCAGTTCGACAATGAAACAGTGGATTTAGTCAGGCGGCCTCACCCCGCGCAGGTGCTACTGGCGCGTCGGGCCGTTCGGTCCAGTCCTCGCAGCCGTCGAGATTTACGGACATGGGGCAGGTCTTGCGATAACCGAGCTTACGGATCACTTCGAGCACCTCGGTCCAAGTGGGATAGGGCCGTTTGTTGGACCGCTTGTACGCATCGATCGCCATGACGAACAAAAATTGCTCGGTATTCATCTCGCCTTCGTCAGCGCTTTTCATGAAGTCGCTGCGTCGTCGTCCGGGGCCGCGCCGTCGCTCGAAACCGGTCGCCGAGGTGCGCTTGTCGACCACGGATTTGCGCCGATCGGGCCCGCGAGTTCGCTCTGGCTGAACATCGTGTTTCTGTGACATGTCTTTCTCCCGCTTTACTTTCGCATCGACCCGAGTCCGGTGGCTCTACTGATCATTGATGTCTTCGTCCTCGTCCTCGTCCTCGTCGAACAGGTCGTCTTCTTCGTCTTCCAGATCTTCGTCGTCGGAATAGTCCTCTTCGTCTTCGTCGAGATCGTCCTCGTCTTCATCGTCGAGATTATCAGCCAACTCAAGATCGTCTTTGTCACCGTCGATCAGGTGGTCGCAACTCTCTGACCAGCACCAAGGGTCAGTTTTACCGGACCTATTGCCCCAGGTTGCCAACCTGATTGTCGAGTATTGCATGACCGTTGTCTCTGACTTATTTAAGGTTGTCAGATGATACGCCAGGCGCGATTCTGCAACCCATTGGCCTAAATCACTCCGGCGGTTAAACTATCGGCCGGAAACGGTTTGTCAATATTTTTTATTGACAGTACCGGACAAATATTCGCAACCCGAGAATATCTCTAGGAGTCCGTCTTGGCCCAGCCTCAACGATCACAATTCGGCCACCTGCGGCCGGATGCGGCACTTCTCGGATGGTTGTTTCCCGGGATCGGTCATTGGCTGATCGGCGATGCCGCTCGCGGCGCTATCCTGGCAGTAACCATCGCCAGCCTATGGGCCGCGGGGTTGCTCATCGGCGGGCTTGGCGTGATAGACTCCCACGAGAACCCCTGGTGGTACGGCGCCCAAGCGATGATAGCGCCGTCCATTGCCGTCGAATATGTGAGTCGGCGGTGGGATGTCCAACCCAGTCACGGCCGCGTCAACGAGCAGGGCGTCCTTTACACCGCGTTGGCGGGACTGTTGAACCTGCTGGCAACCGTCGATGTACTGTATCGCGGCCCCGAGCAGGCCGACGCAGCTCGGCACAACGTCGAGTGAGGACCGAGATGATGATCCATTGCACTATTGCTTGCGCCGCCACACGGGTCCTCGCCTACATGCCGTTTCTTGAGCCGTTGGATGTGGATCGGTACTGGCCGGTGTTGATCCTGCCGCTGGCACTGGCGATTTCGGTGGTGTACAAGACGATCAGGCTTACCGATCTTTCACAGGTCCCGCGGCAGGCGGCGATCATGGCAGCGCAGATCATCATGTTCATGATGCTGGCCGCTGTTGGGCTGTGGGCGATGACCGAGTTGGTGTAGGATCAGCCGACCATGAAAGAGTTGCTCTCCCATCTTGTCTCGGGCAACAGCCTTTCCGTCGAGCAGGCGGTCGAGGCGTTTGAGCTGATCATGACCGGTCAGGCAACCGCCGCCCAGATCGGTGCGATGCTGGCGATGATGCAGCAGCGGGGCCCGACGGTTGACGAGATGACCGGCGCCGCGAAGGTAATGCGTGGTAAGGTTGCAGCCGTGGCTGTGCCCGACGGGCTGACCGTGATTGATACCTGCGGCACGGGTGGTGATCACACGCCGACGTTCAACATCTCGACTGCTGCGGCGATCGTGGCGGCCGCCGCCGGCCGGCCCCGAGCCGTCGCCGTCGCCAAGCACGGCAACCGCACCGTCACCCGCACCTCCGGTTCCAGCCAGGGACTTGAAGCGCTGGGTGTCAAGTTGCAGGTCAACACCGAAACGCTGACGCGATGCCTTGACGAAGCGAGCATCTGTTTCTGCTTCGCACCGGCGCATCACCCCGCCATGAAGCACGCCATGCCCATCCGCATGGAGCTGGGCATGCGCACGGTTTTCAACCTGCTCGGCCCGCTGACCAATCCGGCGGGGGCGGACCGGCAGGTGATGGGCGTGTTTGACCCAGCGTTGACCGAGACGTTGGCAGGCGTGCTGCAACACCTCGGCGCCCGGCGCGCGATGATCGTACACGGCAGGAAACAACCGACGGGCGACGCCGGCTTCTGCGAATTATCCACCTGCGGGCCGTCGCGGATCAGTCATCTGCACCAGGGCGCGATCGAAACGACCGAACTGGATGCCACGTCACTCGGGTTGGCACGTGCCGACCTGAACACCCTGCTCGTCGACAGCCCCGAAGCCAGTGCACGGGTGATCCGCGACGTACTCGATGGCGAGCAAGGCGCGGCTCGTGACATTGTCTGCCTCAACGCCGCCGCCGCCCTGGTTGTCGCCGACCTGGCCGACGACCTGGCCGCCGGGATAACCCTCGCCGCAGATACGATCGACAGCGGTGCCGCGTCGAACACGTTGCAGGCACTCTGCGACCTTACCCAAGCCGACCCGACACCGGTATCGTGACCGGCAATTGCCATCTTCACGCAGCATCGCGGTAGCGCCCGGTCAAGATGGCGGGGCTATAGTGATCGTCGCATCATCCTGTCACGGTGTGCCTATCGAATGCTCTACTTCGCTTACGGATCGAACCTGAATAAGCGACAGATGCGCCGGCGCTGCCCCGATTCAAGGGTCATCAGCCAAGCGGTGTTGCATGGTTACCGACTCATGTTTCCGCGAAGCGACGGGCAGTGGAAAGGTGGCGTCGCGGGCATCGAGCCTGATGAATCGGCACATGTCGAAGGAGCCGTGTACGAACTCTGTGACGGTGATATTCGATCGCTCGATCGTTATGAAGCCGTCGCCGACGGCGAATATGCTCGTGCGGATATATGGGTCACTCTACCCGACGATCGCGAGTTGCAGGTCTATACCTACGTGGCGACACCCGAACCCGGCGGGCCATTTACGCCCTCGCCCGGGTACTTGCAGGCGATCCTTGAAGGTGCCCGTGAGCACGGTCTTTCCGCGCAGTGGATTGATTGCCTACGCCGGTTCGCTTAATTAAACAGTTGAAGCTGCCGGCACGCGCCATGACTTCGGGGGCGCATTGCCCCAAGGCTTACGTACTCAATCCGCTTACGCGGCACGGTAGATGGCGTGGGTCCGAGTGACGCCACGTTTGTTGGCCGCCAGGTGCTCAAGGATGTGGTGGACCGTTTCGGCGTGCTGCGGACAGGCAAGTGCAGCGGCAATCTGCTCGACCGACGCGGGGCCCGTCTGACGCAGATACGCGACTATCTTCGTTTGAAGAGCTAGCACGGCCTCGGCGGCTTTCTTGCCCGCCTCGACCCCGGGCTGGTGATAAGCGTTGATGTTGATCAACGTCGCGTAGAACCCGACAGCGCGTTCGTACAACGCGATCAAAGCACCGATTGATCGGGCATCGAGCTTATCGAGCGTAATGGTGATCGACTCGCGCCCATTTTCATAAAGCGCCTCGCGCGTGCCCTGCCAGAAGCCGCTCAGGTAATCACCGCTGGTGATGCCGTCCTCAACCTCACCGGCGGTCTTGGAGGCGGCGGGCCGGCGGTCCTGCAGCACGACGATGAACGTGACGAAAAAATTGTTCGGCCCGTCGCGGAGTTGCTGCACGTAGGCGTGCTGATCGGTCGATCCCTTGTTGCCGTACACCGTGATGCCCTGATGGACGGTTTGGCCGTCGAGATCGCGCTCCTTGCCCAGCGACTCCATCACGAGTTGCTGGAGGTATCGCGATATGAGCAAAAGCCGATCCTTGTAGGGCAGGATGACCATCTGCGTGCTGCCGCGTCCGTCGGTGGCGTGGTGCCACATCAGCGCCAAGCGTGCTGCGGGATTGCGCTTCGTGTCGGCCAGTCGGGTGAGCTTGTCCATCTCAGCGGCCCCGGCGAGCAACGCCCGGATATCGACGCCCTGCAACGCTGCGGGCAGCAACCCCACAGCCGACAAAACACTCGTGCGCCCGCCGACCCAATCCCACATCGGAAATCGACGCAGCCAGCCGTGTTCCTTCGCGTATTGGTCAAGCCGGCTACCTTCACCGGTAACGGCCACCGCCTGGCGGGAAAATTCAAGTGACTTGCGACGAAAGACATGCTCGGCCTCGAGCATGCCGTTGCGGGTCTCTTTCGTGCTGCCTGATTTGGAGATCACCACGACCAGCGTGCTCTTTAGCCGGACGCCGAGTTGATCGACGACACGATCGATGCCATCGGGATCGGTATTGTCGAGAAAGCGGATCGCCAGTTTGTTGCGTTTCATGCCCAGGGCATCGGCAATGAGTTGTGGGCCCAAGGCGCTTCCGCCGATGCCGATCAAGAGCACATCGGTGAACTTTGCCGCCGTGGGCGGCGTGATGCGCCGGGCGTGTACATCGCTGGCGAACGTCTCGATCACATCGACCGTGGCGCGAATCTGACCGCTGATCACGTGGTCTGGCGCGGTTTCCGCGGCGCGCAGCCAGTAGTGACCGACCATGCGTTGCTCGTCTGGGTTGGCGATCTGCCCCGCTTCGAGCCGCGCCATCGCGTCGTAAGCATGCTGCATGGCCGGCGCCATCCGGTCGAAGAACCCGTCATCAAAATTGATCCGTGAGATATCGAGCCTCAGCCCGAGGCGACCGCAATCGCAGAGCGTGTCCTTGTATCGCTGCCAGAGCGTCGATGAGTCCATGGCCAGCCTCCGAGATAGGAACGGAAAAACCGACAGGTCCATTCTATCGGCTCACCACAGACGGTGATTCGGATCAGTTATCGGCAAAGCGAACGACAAGTCGACGCCGCTGCTTCGTGTCGGGATTGTAAAGCACGGCGTGGGCAATCCTTCGCGCCTTATTGGGCGTCAGCCAGGCACCGACCGGAAAAGGCTCGCCATGGTGATTGATGAACTTGGGAAGTTCCAGCCGGTTGTCCGTGCCGATGCGGATCAGTTTGACCGGTGCAACGTATTGGCGATTAAGCCAGAGATAATGATCTTGGTACGCCTCGGCCGTGCGATTGGTCAGCGTGATGACCGGGCCATCACGAACGACGATGATATCCAGATCGTCGCCAAGTTCGCCGCCACCAGGGTAGCGCAGTTTTGACAGCTCGTTGATCACCCGCCGCTCCGGTGGCAGGGCAACACCGACGTGGGTACAGCCGGCTGTACCCAGTACGGTCAGGCAGATAATCATGATCGTCAAACGTACCGCCATTGGACATCTATAATGACCCCCATGGTGAGAATCGGCAAGGTGACGCTCGATGCCCCGTTCTTCCAGGCGGGTCTGGACGGTTACTCCGACGCAGCGATGCGGATGGTGGCGCGGCGGCACGGCTGTCCCTATTGCGTGACCGAGGCGATGCTCGATCAGTTTCTTATCAACGGTGGCCGGGGCCTGCGCGCCGCCGAACTCGACGCGAACGATCACCCGATTGCCGGCCAGCTCATGGGATCGCATCCCCGCCAGATCGCGCAGGGGGCGCGTATCCTCGTCACGCTGGGATACGACGTGATCGATGTAAACCTTGCCTGTCCGGTCAAGAAGATCAAGAAGAAATGCCGCGGCGGTCACCTGCTATCGGCA
>CAUYYV010000189.1:0-6715 GCA_963577075.1 Phycisphaerae bacterium | reverse complement strand
CGGATATTCGATTTCAGTGCCCCAAGGCTAATTCTGCGCCAAAGCAGCTACTGGCAATCATAAAGATTCGCGAAGCGTTCTCGCGCAGTATCTTGCTTGTGCAACGATGTCGACGCCCACCTGCTCGCTCCATGTCTCGAGCAATCGGCGCGCCATGGGGCCGGGCCGGCCGTCTGCAATCGGCCGGCCGTCCAGTTGCGCAACGCTCAGCACAAAACCCCGAAGAACCCGTCCATCGATATGGCCTACCGCAACCGCATGGTCCACTGGATGCAGCAGGTGGTCGATCCCGAAACAGTCCGAGCGGGCCCGCGCCACTATCACTATTGTCCGCTGTGGAAACACCCCCGCATGCTGCGGCGGCTTCACCCGCACCGCGAGCAGTACCACAGCCCCGGCGGCGGCAAGCACTGCCAGATCGTGACGTTCGACAACGACTGCACCGGCGATCGCAGGGTGTACCAATTCCGAATGGCCGACGGGCGCGACGGCGAGCCGCTGACCGGTTACGTTCGATTTCAGGTTTTCCATATCACCCCGGTAGATGAGCTGACAATCGACGTCAACGGCAGCGCCGTCGAAGCTGACAAGATCACACGCGATCACCGGCCGACGGCCGATCCGCCGACAACCTGGTTCGAGATTGACCTTGCTAACTGCCCGCCGCTGCGGGGTGACAACGAGTTGGGTATCACGATCGTGAAGATGACGGACAAACCGGAGCCGCCGTACCTCGAGGAACTCGAGGTCTTTGTTACGCCGTAGCGTTCGGTTGCACAGCGTCAAAAGGCGCGTCCGTGCGGTCAATCCAGTCTTGCAGCGCCGCGTGCAGTTGTGCGGCGGTGTCGTGGAAGCCGGCCTCAGCCGACAGGTTCCGTGTTTCACTCGGATCGTCGTCGAGTTGGTAAAGCTCTGTCTCACCGTTGGCGTGCCACGTGTAGCTCCACGGCCGGCGAAGCAATAAATACCACGGCTCGATGTGGTGGTACTGCCGGCCAATCGGAGACACCGCGAAGCCACTGAAGACGTCGCGCACCGGAGGCTGGTTTTGTTCGCCGGTCAGGTAGGGGGTCAGGTTCTCGCCGTCGAGCCCGAGGGGCTCAATGTCGACGCCCGCGGCCGACAGAACCGTCGGCGCAATGTCGATATGGCTAACATCCACAGCCAGGCGCGTGTCCGGCGCGACCCGGCCCGGCCAACGCACCACCAGCGGCACGCGCAGGCATTCCTGGTACGGACACATCTTCTGCACCAGTCCGTGCGATCCGATCATATCGCCGTGGTCCGAGGTCATGACCAGCAGCGTATTGTCCGCCGGCACCAGTTCATCGAGCCGGTCGATCAATCGGCCCATCAAGTCGTCGAGGAAAGTGACGAACCCCCAATAAACCGCGTAGGTCTTGCGCCATTTTTCGAAGTCCGGCTCATAGTCATAGAAGATCTGCCGGAAGTAACTCGTATCGAGAAACGAAGGCTCGCCGGGCATAGGCCCCCAGTTGGCCGGCTTGACCACGTCCGCCGGATCGTACATGTCAAAGTATTGTTGCGGCACGACGTATGGCGGGTGAGGGCCGTGCAGGCAGACACTCATGAAAAACGGTCGGTCCGGATCGCGCTGCTCCAGCAACCGATGAGCGTGCATTGTGACCCACGCATCAATCATCTTGTCTGCCGCGGCGCGGCTCACGCCCGGCTTCGGCAGTGACATGTGCGGTGGCCGTGGCGAACGGAACTCCATCGAGTGATCGGGGTCGATAAAGACCTTGCCGATCGGGCAGCCCTCGGCTCGACACCATTCGATGTAATCGACGTTGCCCTGCTCGCAGCCGGCATAGTCGTCGAAATAGCGGTCGAAGCGGCCCTTGCTCAACTGCCATTTGCCCGTGTGCAGCACCTGATATCCGGCCGCGCGCAGATGTTCCTGCACCGTCAGCGCCTCGAGCCCCATCGGCGGCGCCTTGGCGTCTGTCTTCGAGCTGAAGTTTGTCTCATGCCCAATGCCGGCCCGGTGGGGATAACACCCCGTGAACAGTGCCGCACGCGCCGGCTGACAGAGCGGGCACGGCGTCCGGGCGTTTTCGAAACAAGCGCCTTCTGCCGCGACGCGATCCCACGTCGGGGTCTTGCAGGGGGTCAGGCCGCGCACACCGAGCGTGTCGTACCGTTGTTGATCGGTGGCGATTAAAACGATGTTGGGCCGGGTATGCGCCACGCGTCAAGGGAATCCTACTGACTCTGCAACGTTCCGAAATACTGAGGTTTCAGATTCCGGCCGAATATCGGCAACCATTGGGCGCGATCGGCAGGTCGGTGAGTGGCTGCGCATGATACCGGTCAATTGATGCCCACTCATGCTTGATCATGCCAGTCACTTGACACTTCGCACCTCGGATATCGCACTTGCCTCTATCCACCGTGGGGACGGGCGGCCCAGTGCATTTTGGTGGCCAGTGTCTTCCAGTAGTTCATCGATGGATTCTCGACGATGCGCAGGCGCTTGGGGTAACGGCGCACGTACACCTGCTCATCATGGCGGAGCGTGGTGACGTTGTGGCCGTCGACCATGAGACTGGTGCCGGGGTTGGCCACGCGGATGTTGACCGCGATGCCGCAGTTGGCATTAACGATAATGGGTCGAAACGCAAGGCTGTGCGGGGAGTTGGGGGTGATGCACAACGCGTCGATGCCGGGCGCGACAATGGGGCCGCCGGCCGAAAGGTTGTACGCGGTTGACCCCGAGGGCGTGGCAATAATCACGCCGTCGCCCCTGAACGCCGTCGCGTGCGTACCGGGCCCAGTCGGGTCAATGGACAACTCCAGTTCGATCATGTGGTAAGGCGGTCCGGCGACAATGACGGCGTCGTTCAACGCGAAACCACGAAACCCGACGTGCAACATGTCAAGCTGCTCGACACGGCAGTCCGCGGCTTCGCTGTTGAAAGTAAGCACCTCGATCATCAAGCGCCGGCTCTCGCGGCAGGTGCCTGCAGCAATCTGGTCCCAGTGGCGCAACAAGTCGTCGGTCATAAACTCGGCGAGGAACCCGAGCTTACCGAAGTTGACGCCCAGCAGGGGCATGTCCCGCTCGACCAGATGTCGCGCCTGGGCGAGGATGGTGCCGTCACCGCCAAGCACGATCGCCAGATCGGCATCAGGCAGTTCGGCGGCCGCGTCGTCGGTGAGCCGCGTCAAGTCGGGCTCCGCCACGATACGGGCACGATCGGCAAGCCAGGGCCGCAGTGTTGCCAGCCCCGTGACGACCGGCGGTTTGAGCTTGTTGGCCAGAATCATCACCCGCAGCGGGGCCCGAGCAGTTGGCATGGCAGACAGTGTACACAAGTATTGCAGCGACCACGGCCCAACCGGTCTCACCGACCGCACACAATCGCCGAAGAAAGGTATGGTGCAAATGATATGGCCACGCTTGACCGAAGCGGCGTTATTGGACGTTCCGGCCCCTCGAAGAAAGGCCCTGCTGTGAAAGCATTGGTGTTTGACGGCTCAAAGGTGCAACTGGCAAACAATCACCCCTCGCCCGGCATCGTTGCGCCGGCCCGCAAAAGAGGTGCCGTGAGAAACGGCCAACTGACCGAGGCGGTGATTCGGCCGTTGCGAATGGGTATCTGCACGACCGATATCGAGCTGTGCAAAGGTTACATGGACTTTCAAGGCGTGCTCGGTCACGAGTTTGTCGGCGTGGTGGAGAAGGCCGAGGGCCCTGACGGGAAGAAGTGGGCGGGCAAGCGGGTGGTCGGCACGATCAACTGCGTGTGCGGTCGCTGCGACATGTGCCGGACCGGCTTGCGCGAGCATTGCCGTGACCGGACGGTGCTGGGCATCAGCGGTCGCGATGGCTGTTTCGCCGACGCCTTCAAGTTGCCGGTTGACAACCTCATCGAGGTTCCCGACGGCGTTGATGATGACCATGCGGTGTTCGTTGAACCGCTGGCCGCCGCGTACCAGGTGCTACGCCAGCTGCGCATCGAGGGCCAGCCGTACATTACCGTGTTGGGCGATGGGCGCCTCGGCATGCTCTGCGCCCAGGTCATGACGCAACTGAACGCCACGGTGCGCCTCATCGGCAAACACCCGGAAAAACTTGCGTTGTGCGAAAAGTGGGGTGTCAAGCACCGGCTTCTTAAAGAGGTCGGGCTGCGCAGCGACCAGGATATCGTCGTGGATTGCACCGGCTCGGCAGAGGGATTGGCCACCGCCATTCAGATGGTAAGACCACGCGGCACGATCGTCTTGAAAACCACCGTGGCGGCATACAAGGGATCGATTGATCTTGCGCCACTGGTGGTCAACGAAATCAGCCTGATCGGCAGTCGCTGCGGTCCGTTCCCCGAGGCACTAGCGGCGATGGCGGCGCAGAAAGTCGATGTGATCAGCCTGATCAGCCGGCGCATGAAGTTGAGTGACGGCGTCGAAGCCCTGCGCACCGCGACCAAAGGCGATGTGATCAAGGTGTTGCTGGAACCCTGACGGGCGCCGCATCTTGGGCCGGCTTCTACAGCAATTCAACGCACCGGGCCCTGGGGTGACGGTCACTATTTGACGTTCACGACAACTGTCTGGTCCACCGCGACGCCTTTGACCTTTTGTGTGCTGCCCCCGGGCCAAAGAATCTCCAGGTCCACCGTGCGGCCGCTGAACTTGCCCAGGCCGAAGTGCAGTACCAGGTCGTTCTGCATGGCGACCCCGGTGTTGCCCGCGACCTGGCGGCTGAGTGTCCCCAATCCGGGAACCTTGATTCTTACCTGGGCCCCGATCGCCGATCCGTTTACGAAGCCCTTCGGCCCCTTCCCGCCCACAAGCTTAACCTTGAGGTAGTGGTGGTCTGGCCAGTTTGCCTTTCCGGGATTCTTCCACAGCTTGCCGTCCGCGACCAGGTCGAGAAATCCGTCGTTGTTGAAATCGCCCCAGCAGGCTTTGCTCGAAGCGCCCTGCTTCGAGGACCTGAGGCCCCCAAGGCCGACTGATGCGGTTACGCTGCGAAACGTCCAGTTGCCGTGATTGCGATAGAGCTGTGCCTTCTCCGCGCCGTAACCGCCCACGACCGTGATGAACAGATCCAGATGGCCGTCATTGTCGAAATCCGCCGTCGCCGCCGAGGACAGCGATTCGACCTGCTTGATTCCGCAGATCCCCTTGTCGGTGAAATGGTAGTTTCCCGCACGGCCCCGGTTCATCATGAGCCTTGCCTTCGGGTTACCCGGATGGGCGAAGTTGCTGATGAAGATGTCAAACTCTCCGTCGTTGTTAAAATCTCCGATCGCCGAGCCCAACGTGTGTCCGGGCCCGTCGCCCAGCCCATACTTGGGATCGCGGACCACGTCCGTGAGACCTCGCTTGCCGTCGAACTTATCATTGCGCCAAAGGAAATTTGGCGTCATCCAATAGTTCGAGACGTATATATCGAGATCTCCGTCTCTGTCGAAGTCCACAGTCGTCACTCCGCGGCCGTGTTGGTCCGGCGCCGATGTCCAGGTATGGGTAAATGATTTTCCGTTGTTGCTGGTATAGATGATGTCGTCCTCCGGCGGTCCCATCCAGGGGTTACACCATCCGACGACATAGCTGTCGAGGTACCCGTCACCGTTGAAATCGCCCACGGTCATGGCCCGATGGATCAGCGGAATCGTCTTGGTCGGCTTGAATCTGGTCTTGTCGTCCGCCCATTGCTTGCCGCCCTTGTTCGTCCACAGCCGCGGCCCGTCGCCTGACTCACCGCCGACAAAGCCGAAAACATCCAGGAATCCATCGTTGTTGTAGTCTCCAAGGGCGATACTCCTGGCACCGCCGAACGGCTTTGACAGGGTAAAGGCGCCGTCTTTGTTGTTGGTCCAGAGCATGCCGATCCCAAACAGATCCGACCAGCCGTCGTTGTTATAGTCGCCCCAGGCAGTGGCTGAAGTCACCATGACCTGCTTGAAGTCCTCCGCGCTGCTGACGGATGGCCACAACCACAACCCTGAAATCAAACCGATCATCATCCCAGACAAGCCGATACGACCACAAGTGTTCATGAGTTCCTCGCCTTTGAACCGAGATTTTCATTTGACAGCTTCCCCGCTACGCCGCCGGGCTCTTTTGCGCCCCAGCATAGCTGCCACCAAGAGTCCAATCTATAATGACCGCGGAGGACAACGCCCACCCACTCATCCCGTGGGCGGGAAGAAGGCACTTTCTGAACCACCCTGTTTTTGAAGCAACACCATGAAGACCTTTCTTACCAGTGCCGCTGCCGGTTGCCTGACGCTGTGCATGGGCGTGTCGGCGCAAGGTGACGCATTTGCCACCTACACCCCCGACGCATTTGCCACCTACACCACCCTCGATGTGCCCGGGGCAAGCTCGACCCGCGCCCGGGGTATCGACGGCAGCCAGGTGCTCGCGGCGCGGCTTGATTCGCCGAACAGCCCCATCACACACACGGCACAGCACACGTCAGCGATATCAACATCGACAATCCATTATTTTTCGTAGAACCATTCGGTGGGCAGGACGCGCACCTTGTTGTTGCCGCTTAATTTGCCGGGGCGGTCCGGCCGTTCGGTGACACCGTACTTGTCGGCCACGTCGTTAAAATCCATGCCGTACGTGTTGGTGATGACCGCAGGATCGCCCAACTCCATGTGGCTGTAGGTGATCACCGCGTTGTCGCCGTGGAAGATGCAGGTCGGCTCGTTGCAGCGCAGCGGGCCTGGGGCGC
>CAUYYV010000188.1:0-6747 GCA_963577075.1 Phycisphaerae bacterium | reverse complement strand
CTGGAGATCATGTGCCTGCCGTATACCTATCTTGCCTCCGCGTGGCGCGGCGGTCGGCGTCACGCGCTGTTTGATCAGGTCGAGCGATGCTGCATCTTCCTCGGCTATCCGGCCAGTGGTCATTCGCTCGTTGGCGCGTTGCTGGACGCTCACCCGGACATGGTTGTCTCCCACGAGTTGGGGCTCATGAAGTACGTATTCGCCCGATTCCAACGCAACCAGTTGTATCAATTGATGCTCGACAAAAGCGATGCGTTTGCCCGGCGTGATCGCGTGTGGAGCGGGTACTCGTACCAGGTCCCCGGCCAGTGGCAGGGCCGATGGCGGCAACTGAGGGTCATCGGCGACAAGAAGGGCATGAGCACGTCGTTGTGGATGGGCTCGAGGCCTCACCGGCTTGATCAGCTGCGCGAATCGATCGGCGTGCCGGTCAAAGTCATACAGGCCGTTCGCAATCCGTTCGATAACATCGCCACGATGTTGAGAAAGGGACAAGAGGGCGGTACCAAACTGGATGAGTGCATAAACACCTATCAACGCCTCAGCGGCTTCATCAAAAATGCCCGGACATGGATCGGCGAGGATGATCTATACGA
This sequence comes from Phycisphaerae bacterium, assembly GCA_963577075.1. Lineage (GTDB taxonomy): Bacteria > Planctomycetota > Phycisphaerae > Phycisphaerales > Phycisphaeraceae > CAUYYV01. Next base: position 6,151 of record CAUYYV010000188.1, on the reverse strand, counting down.
TCTGCGTCATGAGGATTTTGTCGCCGATCCGAAGAACCATCTGGTGGCCCTGTGCCGATTCCTTCAGGTCGATGCGCCGCAGGACTATATCGAGGCCTGTGCGAGCATCGTATTCGAGTCGCCCCGCAAGACACGGCATGGCACGACATGGACCGCGGAGCAGATCAGTCGGGTGAACGATTGCATCGCCCGGTATGATCACCTGCACGGATATCGATTCGAGGAGTAGCACGCCTTGACAGCCGGCCGGACCCGCAAACCCCACGAGGTGCGACGGCGGCTGATCGGCGGCTCGATGCATGTATTGATGGCTGACTCGCTGGGGTTGGTGTGCGGCCTGGTGATCGCCTCGTTTCTGGGGCGAAGCCTCGGACCCGAGCGGTTCGGCCTGTTCATGGTTGCCACGGCGTTCGTCGCCTGGGTTCAGGTGGTGGTAGCCGGCCTGTATGGACGCGCCACCATCCGGTTCGTCAGTGCCACCGATGATTGGCGGCCGGTCGGGACCACGGTGCTGCGTTTGTATCTGCTGACCAGCATCGCCGTCATGCTGATGCTGCTCGTGGCGACGGGTCCGATCGCTGACGCACTCGGCGCGCCCGTACTGGCCAACTATCTTGCACTGCTCTCGCTTGATATTCCCCTGCATGCACTGTCACTGGCCCATCGCGGGTTGTTGACAGGGACGGGCGCGTTTTCCCAGAGCGCCTACATGGTCGCGGGACGATGGGCGTCCAAAACGATATTGATAGTGCTGCTGGTCGAGATTGGCCTGGAGGTGGAAGGCGCGATCCTCGCCACGATCGGGTCGTCGGCCGTCGCGCTGGCGATCGGGCGTTTCCACATACGCCCGGCCCTGTTCGCACGGGTTGCGATGCCGGTGCGGGAGATGGCCGGGTACTTCGCGCCCGTATTCTTTTTGGCGATCAGCATGAGGCTGATGGCACGGGTGGACCTGGTGCTGCTCAAGTGGCTGGATGTGGCGGCGGTGGCGGTGGGAGCGTACGCGGCTGCGCAATACCTGGCCCGAGTGCCCAATCTGTTGGGCGCGTCGATTTCATCGCTGTTGCAATCGACATTGGTGAAGCTGCGTCACGATGGCGAGCGACAGGCCGCCGATGTCCTTGCGCGCGACGGAATGCGGATGGTGCTGGCCATGTTTCCACTCGCGGCCCTGGCGGCCGGGTCAGCGGCGGACGTGATGGGGCTGGTTTACGGTCACGAACAGTACGTTGATGCTGCACCCATCTTCGCACTGCTCGTGTTTGCGTCGATCGGGCGCATCATGATGAACATGAGCAGTTCAATGCTGGTTGCCGCGGACAGGCCGGCCTGGACCTACCGCATCGCCACCCCGGTGCTGGTCCTGTCACTGGTCGGATACATGCTGGTCATCCCGAGCCACCACGGGCTAGGCGCGGCGGTCGTGACCCTCGCCGCGATGCTGGCCGGCGCCGCGGCGATGATGGCGGCCGTGTATCACGCGTGGCGGGTGGCGCCGGGCATCGCCGCCGTGGTGCGCACTGTCTTGATCACCGCCGCGGCGTACTGTGCCGGTCGATACTGGCCGGCACAGGGCGTGTGGCTCATCATGAAGTTGACAGTCGCTGGTCTTGCCGTACTTGTGGCGTATATCCTGCTGGGCGAATGGTCGCTGCAACAACTGCGCGCCTGGTTTGACGTGATCATGCGACGCTCCACGCCGGCCAATGATGAAGTGAATGAGATTTGAGTGATTCAACACTTCCAACCTTTTCCGTCATCATCCCGACGCACGGGCGCCCGAAGCCGCTGGTCGAGTGCCTGGAGTCGTTGTCGTTGCTCGATTATCCACGCGACAGGTTTGACGTGGTGGTGGTCGACGACGGCAGCCCGCAACCGATCGACGCGGTTGTGGCGGCGCTTCGCGATCGACTGGCGATCACGTTGATACGCCAGTCTCAATCGGGGCCGGGCAACGCGCGCAACACGGCCGTGGCACACGCGACCGGCCGGTTCCTGGCATTTCTTGACGATGACTGCACCGCGGCGCCCGATTGGCTGCGCTGCTTGGCGGTCGCGTTGACCGATGCGCCCGACTGTGTCGTCGGTGGGCGGATAATCAATGGACTGCCCGGCATCGCCACCTCGACGGCAAGCCAGTTGCTGATTTCGTATTTGTACCAGTACTTCAATCCGGATCCTGACAACGCGGTCTTCTTCGCGGGCAATAACTTTGCGATGTCGGCCGGCGGTTACGGGTTGATCGGTGGCAACAAGGCCACCATGATGTTGGCTGGAGCCGAGGATCGCGAATTCTTTGACCGGTGGGTGCATGCCGGCCGGCGGATGATCTACGCGCCCGAGGCGCTGATTTGCCACGCCCACGCCATGAACCTGCGCCAGTTCTGCTGCCAGCACTTTAGGTATGGTCGAGGTGCTTGCCTGTTTCACGGTGTCCGCACGAAGCGAGGTGGTGCGCCCCTGAATATCTTGCCCCTGAGATTCTACGTCGGCCTGGTGTTGTATCCATTGGGAAAGATTCGTGGAGTTCGCGCGTTGTGGCTCGCGGGACTCATGGCCGCCTCGCAGGCTGCCACCATGGCGGGCTATTTTTACGAACGGTTCCACGGGCCGCGGGATTGGTGAAGATATGGGGTTGTTCAATCGGTGGGGCCGTTCGCCGAATCATTCGCGGTCGGTAGGGCATAGACCTTCAGAAATGAAAAGGCGTCACCCGTGACATCAGCAGCGCCGTCGAGATACGCCGGCGTCGTTGGCGTCGGGTCCCACCACAGGAAGTACCTGGCATCCATCTCGATCAGTTGATCACGAATCTGCTTGGCGGGCGCGTTGTCGGGCACGGCGCCCAGGTATTGATATCCGAGGTGGAACGCGACGAACAGCGAATCCGTCCGATGGCCGCTCGATGCCAGCCTGCCGTGGATCGGCACGAGTTTGTCGATCTTGTTGCTCAGATCGTATATCTTCCAGCCGGCATTGCCGTGTCGTTGCACGGCCCGCCACATGGTCAGGGCTGGTGTGACGAAAAACAGCACCATGGTCAGCAGCGCGGCGATTCTTACCGCCGGTCGGCGCATCAATCGCGATGCGAACCCGCGGCTGAGCATTGCCCCGCAGATCACGATCAACATGATCCACATGGGCCAGAGGTAACGTGCCTGGACCAATATCAGCATGTACCCGCCGCAGTAGACAGCCATCGTGAGTATCGACACGGCGGGCCAGCGGTGCCGCAGGCCGCGGCGCACCGGTCGGATACAAAGGATCAGGCACGCCGTTATGATGACCGGCGATAGCAGAGAAAACTCGCCGAGAAATCGTCCGATTCGCGTGCTGTTGCGCGCCATCAGCATCATTTGATGCCGAAGATTGTCGGTCGATGCAAAAGGCGACCAGGATTTGTACCGGTAGTTGGTGCGGTCCTCGGCGTAATCGACGGCCGTCGGATTGGGCGGCACGACCAGCCCGGGGTTGTGTGGGTGTACTTTTTCTCGCTTGGGGTGGCGCAGCGCGCGGGCGAATGAAACCGCCGAACTGATCGTCAACCGTTCGTATTTAGCGCTGAGCAACCCGATCCACACCCCGCTGAGCAGCGCAAAGATCACCATCGATGTCGCATACGTCTGGATGACAGCCCGCCGGCGGGTGCCGTCCCGTGTCGCGAAAAAGTACAGCGTCGACGTGATCGTTTGGTGGCAGACGAAAAACGGCAGGGCGTAGCTCTTGGTCAGGAACGCCGCCGCACCCAGCACTCCGCACCACAGGCCCTGCCGCCAGTGCCGCGGGTATCGAGGGTGGATCACGATGGCCAGGTAGTTGACCAGCAACCCGGCCAGCAGAAGATCCGGGGTGATCTTGGAAAACGCCGCCACCAGGGTGACCGGGACGATGCAAATCAGTACGGCCACCATCGCGATGGTTCGCAATCGCATCGCGCGGGCCAGCAGGGCGGCGCCGACAATGGTCACGCAACCCGACGCGATGCAGACCAACTTGGCGGCCCGCAACGGCTCCTCGTTGTCCAAGGCCAGCATCGGCGTCATCAACCAAGAGATCATCGGGTTCCAATACGCGTTGATCCCGTCGCCGAACTGGCCGGCCAGGTACTTGCGGGCGATCGAGATATACGCCACGGCATCCGGATTGATCTGGTAAACCAAGGGTGGCAACACGTGGCGCGCGGCGTAGAGAAAGACGAGCGCCGCAGCGCCGCAGAGACCCCAGAACCGGGCGGGTGACGGGCGGCTGTTCATGTCAGCTTAGTATCGGTCACTCGTGGCACGGTGTCGCAGGCAGGCGCGGCCCACCTTGACGTTATTCGCCAGCCATGTTTGACGGATCAACGTCGCGATACCGATACTGGATGCATGGTGGATCGAAAGCACGCGATTATTATCGGCGGAGGGCCCGCAGGGCTGACCGCGGCGTATGAACTTCTGCGTCGCACGGACATCGTTCCCGTGGTTCTTGAGCAGAGCACCTACATGGGTGGGTTGTCACGTACCGTCAATTACAAGGGTAACCGGATTGACATCGGGGGGCATCGGTTTTTTTCCAAGTCCGATCGTGTGATGAATTGGTGGGCACGGTTTATGCCCATTGAGGCCACCGGCGAGGGCAGCATTACCGTTACCCATCAACAAAAGTCGCGGACAATCCGGCCGACCAATGATCCCGACGCCGATCCGGAAAAGACTGATTGTGTCTTGCTCGTGCGCAGCCGAAAGTCGCGCATCTATTTCCTGCGGCAATTTTTCGATTATCCGGTTCAGCTCAGCAGAAAAACGCTCTTTCGACTCGGCGCATTGCGTACGATCAGGATCGTGACCAGCTATTTTCGCAGCACCCTGTTCCCGATTCAGCCGGAGAAAAACCTCGAGGATTTCTTCATCAACCGATTCGGCAAGGAGCTTTACGAGACATTCTTCAAGTCTTATACGGAGAAGGTGTGGGGGATACCATGTCATCAGATCAGTGCCGAATGGGGTGCGCAGCGCATCAAGGGCCTGTCCGTGCGTCGCGCGATCACGCACGCGCTGCACCAGTTGGTCTTCGGTCGGGGTACGGCGGCCGACATCGGCCAGAAGAAGGTCGAGACTTCGCTGATCAACCGATTCCTGTACCCGAAGTTCGGGCCCGGCCAGATGTGGGATCAGGTCGCCACCGAAATTGTGGCGATGGGCGGGAAGATCGTGACCAATGCCGCCGTGGACAAGGTGCGGATTGAGGCCCGCCGTACGATCGGTGTCGAGGCAGTCGATCAGAATACCGGACAGCGGGTTCGCTACGACGGGGACTATTTTTTTTCCACGATGGCGATCAAGGACCTTGTCCGGTGCATGGACACGGTCGTGCCCGACGATGTGTTTGAGATCAGCCAGGGCTTGGTGTACCGTGATTTCATCACCGTCGGCCTGTTGCTCAACGATCTGAAGGTCCGCCCTGAAACGGACAATGGGGCGAGACTGATCAAGGACAACTGGATCTACATCCACGAACCGGATGTCAAGGTGGGCCGGATGCAGGTGTACAACAACTGGAGTCCCTACATGGTGGCGGATCCCGAGAAAGTCTGGATCGGCCTGGAGTATTTCTGCAACGAATCGGACGAGATCTGGAAATTGCCCGATGACGAAATGATCTCGTTGGCGATCCGTGAACTTGACAAGATCGGGATTATCGAAACCGACCAGGTGCTTGACGGGACGATGATCCGGATGCCAAAAACCTATCCGGCCTATTTCAATACATACGACCGGTTTGACGAGCTACGCCGCTACCTCGACGGTTTCGATAACCTGTACCTGATCGGGCGCAACGGCATGCACAAGTACAACAACCAGGACCATTCCATGCTCACCGCCATGGTCGCGGTGGACAATATTGCCGGCTCGATTACGGATAAATCAAACATCTGGGCGGTAAATACCGAACAGCAATACCATGAGGAGTCGTAGCGTGCAGTCGTGGTTCGCGATCGCTTTGCTGCTGATGTCGTGGAGCCTGGGTGGGCAGTTGGCGAACGGTCAATCCACGCCGACCGATGCGGATCCGATGTCACCCGAAGTGTTGCCCGCAGCCGTCGTTGATATTTTCGAGGCCAAGTGCTCACAGTGTCACAGCCCGTATTCGCGAAACCACAAGGCTCGCA
>CAUYYV010000187.1:0-6791 GCA_963577075.1 Phycisphaerae bacterium | reverse complement strand
CGGCATCCATCACGTGCAGCGTGCGCGACACCAGGACATCGCCCCCATGATCGATCCGAATCTGCGCCGCGGCGACATTGTGCTCATGCACGGTTTTACCTGGCACGAGGCAACGGCCAATCGCTCACCGCGCGACCGCTACGGCATCTACAACAAGTATTTCGCGATCAACGCGCCGCCGGCGTGTGGGCCGTTCCTGTTTTCCGACGCCCAGCGCAACACCCTGAGCGAACGGCGACGATCCATCATTGCTCATCACAGTGACCGGCCGATCACTCGGGTCGCTGTACTGCTCGAACATCGTGACGACTACCTTGTGGTTGAGGATGATCAAGGCCAATGGCGTCTGCCCGGCGGCAGCACAGACATCGAAGCGACCATTGAGGAGTGGGACTCGGGCAACTATATCGGCGCAGCACTGCAGCACATGCAGGCGCAGGCGGGACTTGCACCGCAGTGGCTCACCTATGTCGGTGATTACCGCAACGATGCCGGGTTATGCCGGGTTTACGCGTACCGTGTCAATGACACGGTACGCTTGGATATCGGAACCCCGGGCCACTGTCGTTGGCTGAATGTTGGATCGCTGGAGAAACTTGTCGACAGGAATTTCATCGAGGCGGCGATCCGCCGTTGGCACGATCGATCAGTAATCCACGGTTTGGGGCAAGCGCGCAACAGGGGCTGAGGGCTTGCGACCGGCAAGAGGAATACGCAAGACCGCGAGTCAATGACGACCGCTACGCGCGATCATCCTTTCACCTTCACAGCGAGAACCTGTACGTTTCCCGCATCGAGTGATCCCCGGCTGGTCCCATTTGGAATCGGAGGGCGATTCAGCCGACATTAAGGAGCATGGGTGATCGCTGGTTGATTCTGTCGGACCTTCACATCGGCTTGCCCGGCGCGGCGGTGACGAGCGTGGACCAGCTTCGACCGCTGTGGCGGGGCGTTCGGCACGTGGTGATCAACGGCGATCTGGCCGAGTCCGAGCACGCCGAATGGAGAATCGTCGCAGAGCAACAAAAGCAACGCCTGATCGAGTTGTCTGCCGCCGACGGATTCGAGTTGACGCTGATCTGCGGCAATCACGATCCGCGTATTTCCGACGTCAACCACATCACGCTGGCCGGTGGCCGGGTGCTCGTGATGCACGGCGACGTGCTGCACCCGTCGATAGCGCCTTGGGGATTCTGGGGCAGAACGCTGCGCGACCGGCGGGAGCGGGCCTTGGCTCAACTGGCGCCCAACGTGCGCGATACGCTCGACGGGCAACTCACCGCTGTACACGACGCGGTGGCGGGCGCCTGGCGGGAGCATCCGCCACCGTCACAGTTCAAGATCAGGCACATGCTGCTCAAGCCGACACGGTTGATACAGATGACCATGCACTGGTGGCGTGAGCCGACACTGGCGGCCCGGTTCGTCCAGCGACACACGCCCCGGGTCGAGTTTATCGTGCTCGGCCACTCACACCGTCAGGCCGTGCGCCGCGCCGACGGACGAACGATCATCAACACCGGCAGTTTCCATTTCCCCGGCAGGCCACGCGCCGTCATCATCGATGCAAAGCGGCTGACCGTGTGGCGAATCCACAGGCGTAAAGATCGATTCCGTCTGGCCGACAAGCCGCTGGCGGATTTCACTCTCAATCCACGGTCCTGACCGCGCCGGATCAACGCGGTTGCCCCACCGCCGATAAGAACCGTAAAATACAGTTGGGGCAGACGAACAATCGCGCGGCGTCGGTCCTGTCAGTTTCCACTCGCACCCGGCCGGTGCAAAGGGCTACCCATGGCTGCTTCGACCGCCCAGGACATCGAAACCCGCTGGTGGCACAACGAGGGCGACAAGGTCGTCTGTACGCTCTGCCCGCGTGAGTGTCACATTCCCGAGTCCAGCCGTGGGTTCTGCTTCGTGCGCGCCAACGAGGGCGGCCGCCTCGTGCTGACCACCTACGGGCGCAGCAGCGGGTTCTGCATCGATCCGATCGAGAAGAAGCCGCTGAACCACTTTCTGCCCGGCACGCCGATCCTTTCGTTCGGCACGGCCGGTTGCAACCTCGGCTGCAAGTTCTGCCAGAACTGGGACATATCAAAAAGCCGGGAGATGGATCGCCTCGCTGATCAGGCGTCTCCCGAGGCGATCATCGGGGCCGCCAAGCGCAGCGGATGCCGCAGCATCGCATTTACCTACAACGACCCGGTGATCTGGGCCGAGTACGCGATCGAGATATCGAAGATCGCGCGGGCCGAGGGCATCAAGACGGTCGCGGTCACCGCCGGCTACATCAGCCCGGAGCCGCGCATTGAGTTCTACAAATGGATGGACGCGACCAACGTCGATCTCAAGGCGTTCACCGAAACGTTCTACCGCAAGCTCACCCAGACACACCTCGAGCCGGTGCTCGACACGCTGCGCTACCTCAAGCATGAAACGGACGTGTGGTTCGAGATCACGACGCTGTTGATTCCGGGTGAAAACGATTCGTCCGAGGAAGTCACGCAGATGTGCGACTGGATCCTCAAGAACATCGGCGATCAGGTGCCGCTGCACTTCACGGCGTTTCACCCGGATTTCAAGATGACCGACAAGCCGCCCACGCCACATGAGACGCTCATCCGCGCCCGTCAGCAGGCGCTTGACGCCGGCCTCAAGTACGTCTACGCCGGCAACGTGGACGACTTGCAGCGACAGAGCACGTATTGTCCCAACTGCAACGCGATGGTCATCGAGCGCAATTGGTACGAGCTTGGCCGGTACAATCTCGCGAACAATCGCTGCGGCGCCTGCGGCCACGAGATACCGGGCGTATTCGAGCGGAGGCCGGGCGACTGGGGCCGTAAGCGCGTGCCGATGACGATCGGCAAGTCGCAACCCACCGTGACGCTTGCGCCACGTTCACAACCCGACAACACGGCCCGCTTAACCGCGACCCAAGGGGAAACGCACAGGCAAACCGACGAGTTGAAAGACTATTCACCCGCCGCCGCGACCGTCCCTGTGATCGAGCCCCAGACCGATTTCGACGCCGCGCAGGTCAAGTCGATCCTGGCGTACGCACGCGTGGTGGCCGAGGCCGCGGTGCGGGGCGAACAACCCCGAAAGATGCTGCCGCCCATGATCGACAAGGCGCCGGCTTACGGGCTGTTCGTCACCCTTCGGCGCGGCGCGCAGCTTCGCGCCTGCCGAGGACGATGGGGCAGCGAGAAGGCCCACACGCTGGGCAGCTTGCTCACCACCGTCGCGGCCGAAGCGGCCTGCCAGGACGGCCGCTTCGCGTCGATCCACGAAAAGGAACTCGCCCGGCTGGGCATCGACGTGTCGCTGATGTTCAACCCGCAACCGATGCGCGCCCGCGGCGAGGATCGCATCGAGGGCATCGAAGTCGGCCGGCACGGATTGGTGATCACCCATCCGCGCGGGCGCGGGCTGCTGCTGCCGCATGTGCCGACCGACGCCGGCTGGGACGCCAAGGCGTATCTCGATGCCCTGTGTCGCAAAGCCACGCTGCCGCCGGATACATGGCGGCGGGACAATGCGGCCCAGATCATGACCTTCGAGGCGCGCAAGATCACCGGCGCGGCGCAGCGCAGTGAACTCGACCCCATGAAGTTCAGCGGACAGCGACTACAGAAACTGTTGCAGGGCGCCAACGACATGATGGCCGAGCGCTTCGATCCGGCCGACGCCGATGACATGCTCAGCCAGGCATTTGACGAGCAACTGGTTCTGCACGTTGAAACCGAATGCGGGCTGACCAGCACGGCCGTCGGCACGGGCCAGAGCCCGCTGCAACTGGCAGCGGCGGCCGTCGAGTCACTGCGGCAGTTGTGCGTGTCGAAAGGCAGGCCGTCTGCGAGGATCATCCGCCAAGCACTTCTGTGGCAGGCGATACCGTTGTCAGCGGCCGATTATCCCGATCGGCATCGCCACCTGGCCAACCACGCGGTGCTGGGCAGGCGTGACGGGCCGTGGTCGCTCGTGATGCCGCAGCGAGGCCGACAACTTGATCGTGTCGGCGCCGTGCTGGCAAAACTTCGCATCTCACCGGAGGACTGGCAGATGAACGACAAGATCCGCCTCACAGCGTTCAGCACGATTGTCACCGAGGTACGGCAGCGGTCGGATGAAATCAATGCACCTGACCGGCCCAGCGCACGCCCACCGGCACGGGCCGGGCAGTTCTATCCGGCCGATCCCGATGAAATGAACCGCGAGATTGACAGGTACCTCGCCGCCGGCAACGACCCGCCGGCGGAGAAGGCGCTGCGCCGGGCCGTCATGCTGCCACACGCCGGTTGGGTCTTCTGCGGCGAGACGCTGGGCAAAACGCTGGCGCGCGTCCGGGTGCCCGACACCGCGATCATCATCGGACCCAAGCACACTCCCTATGGCGAGCAGTGGTCCGTGACGCCCGATGATGCCTGGGATATCCCCGGGGCGCGCGTGCCGGTGGCGACCCAGTTGGCCAAACGACTGGTCGACCGCGTGCCGATGCTGCGTGCCGATCCCGAAGCGCACCGCATGGAGCACGGATCGGAGGTGATCATCCCGTTTCTGTATCGCATCAACCCCAAGCTGCGCGTGCTGCCGATCACCATCGGCCAGGCGGATTATGAGTCCACCTCGCCGCTGGCCGAGGCGATCGCGGATATCTGCAGTGACTGCGACGACAAGCCGATGCTGGTGATCTCGAGCGACATGAACCATTTCGCGCCCGAACCGGAGAACCGTCGGCTCGATCACATGGCCATCGACGCGATGTGCACCGGCGAACCACGCAAGCTCTACGACATCTGCCTGCGACACGACATCAGCATGTGCGGTTTCATCCCCGCATGCATCATCATGCAGGCCCTGCTGAGACTCGATCCGCAACTGCGACCCGAACTGGTCGACTACTCGAACAGCGCCAATGCCAGCGGCGACACCTCCCGCGTCGTCGGCTACGCCGGCGTGCTGCTCGACTGAAGCGGAGCGAATCCCAAGAGCCGCGCCCGCTCGAGCCGGCGCCCTGTCGGTACGGCTACCGGGTTTCCAAGGCCTCGCTGCCACGCTTTGTTGCGATTACGGGGACGCCGGCCATCGCGTTCAACCTGTCTTGTTCGTCATGGGCCATACTGGATTGAAACCAGCGGCCCCTCGATATCAGGGGAGACCGCATCACCCGATGTCATCAGCCCAAGCACAGTATCTGCAGTCACTTTCGTGCTTGATTGAAATTGATCTGACCCGGTTTGCCCCGCTTCTTGACCCGTTTTTTTTCGTAATGCTTATGCATTGCACCACCAGGTCAGCCGGGTTCGCATTGGAAATGCATATGCGGTAATTTACGGTTTCCACGTGTGCGATCCTCGATGACCGGTTCGCCGGCGCCGCACCGATGTCATGGCGAATAACAACACCCGGGCCAACCACTTCGACATCCCCCCGCTCAAGGACATACACGCCGAGCCGTGGTCGGTACGCAAGGTTACGCGCATGCTGAGCATGTTTGGCCCGGCGGCGATCGTGGCCTCATGCGCGATCGGTGCGGGCGAGACGATCGTGGTCGTCAGTGCAGGATCGTGGTCGGGTTATGAACTGATGTGGCTGGTACTGCTCAGTGTGATCGTCAAGGGCGTGTTCGTGACGTACCTGATCGGCCGCTACACGGCGGCGAGCACATCGGTCACCGGCTGGTTCACCTGCCCGGACCACGCGGGTGGTTTCTAATCACGATCATTGTGCTCGAACTGGTAGCGGCGCCCGTTGGTATGGGCGGTGATCGCCAAGCCATGCGGCAACCTGTTGTATTTTCTGGGCCAGGATTTTCTACCCGGCGGCGTCAGCCAGGTGGTGTGGGAGCACAGGATGCACCAGTACGGTTCTAAATGGACGGCATTGCCATGGTAAGATCTAGCAGCCCGCCAGCGATTTGGCCTGCCGGTGAAGCGTGGATCAACCTGCTTGATCCAGCACGAGCGTGGTTGCAAGGATATCTTCACTTTATTATGGTTCAGTCAACATGAAAAACCGGCCAAACGTGGTGCTGTTTATCAGCGATCAGCAGCGTGCCGATACGCTGCCGGGTGTCAGCCCGGTGAACGTGCGCGCGCCGCACGTCGCATGGCTTGCGCAGCAGGGAGCGCAATTCGAGCAGGCCTTTTGCACCGTGCCGATCTGCTGTCCCGCCCGCGCTTCGATCCTGTCGGGGCTCTTTCCGCATCAGACGGGTGTTGTCGCCAACTATCAATCGAAATTGCGCCAACGCAACTTTCCCGACGATACCGCGCTCATCGCCGACTACCTGCGCCCGTCCGGCTACAAGTGCGCCTACACGGGCAAGTGGCATCTGCCCACGGGCAGTGACCGACGGGGGTTCAAGGACTTCGTCACACGGATTGCTATACACGACGTCGACACCCTGGAAGACGACGACGCGGCTCGGTTCGCCCGAAAGGTCGGTATCGAGGTCGAGGGCGGCTACCACGAGTACCTGACCAGGCACAAGAGGCACCTGGGCGACCCGGACAACCCCGTGTGCGGCAGAACCACGAAGCTGCCGCTGGCGTTTCACCCGTCAACGCTTCAAGCGCAACAGGCGGCCCACTTCATCCGCACGATGCAGACCGAGGACAACCCGTTTCTGCTGGTTTACTCCTGTATCGAGCCGCACCCGATGAGCACTAATTACGACATCGCGCCCTGCCCGTTCGACAAGATGTACGACCCGCAGGATATGTACCTGCCGCAAACGCTGCGGGATTCCGGCGTGCTGCCGATCATGCGCAGTCGCAATATGGGCA
>CAUYYV010000186.1:0-6798 GCA_963577075.1 Phycisphaerae bacterium | reverse complement strand
CGAGGCGTGCGGGTCGGTTTCGCCATCTGCTACGATGTCTGCTATCCACAGATCTACGCGGCCTATCGCCGTAAGCGCGTCACGCTGATGCTCCATTCTTTCTACAACGCGCGCAGCAAGGGCCGCAATTGCCTGGATGTGCTCAGCTTTCGCCAGGTGACAACCCGTTGTGCGGATAATCTCATGTGGGCGGTGGCAAACAACTCGTCACACCCCTACTCGCACTTTGGCAGTTTCGTGGCCCGGCCCGACGCCACGATCGCTCAGAAGTTGGGCATCAACCGAGCCGGTATGTTGATACATACCTTCCCGGACGGCCTGTCCGAAGGCGGTTGGACGCACAATCGGTTGCCGATGAAGCTGGCGAAGAATGAATCACTGCATTACGGCAAACCCAGCAGGCACCCGCGGCAACTGGATGGCCGCGCCGAGCCATAGGATGAACTTCACGCGGCGATGCGTCACGATTGATTTTGCCAATACCTGATTGAAGCGGTCCGAAGAGTTAGAAGGCGGGTACCACGATCAAGCCGCAGCGTTGGCGGTGTCGGCCGTGGGCCGTGAATGTTTCTTGGCCCACACGCTGGCAGCTTGTCCTGTTGGCTGATGCCCGCTTCGTCCTTGAACCACTCCTCGATCTGCTTGTCCCGGTGCGTTCGCTGTACGTTTTGGACAAAGGGGACGCGTTCGGGCCATTGTTGCGTCACGTGCGGGTAATTGAGCCGGTGTCGGTTTCACCGGTGACGCCCAGAACCGCGGCGACGAACATTTCACCACGCTGCTCGAAGTGGGCGAACTGGTCCCACGACGCGCAGCCGGGGCTGAGCAGCACGGTGTCGCCGGGTCGCACACGACAGGCTGTCTGCGCCACGGCGTGCGCTACTGTTTGGCAGCGCACGACCTGGGCCGGTCCGGCGTCGGCGTCGGCGGCGATCGCGTCGCCGGTAGCGCCCACGGTGTAGATCGCGCGGCATCGCTGTGCCGCGAAGCGGGCCAGTGGCGACAGGTCGGCCTGTTTGTCGTAGCCGCCCACAATGGCGTGGACCGTGGCGGGCGCGAAGCTGCTGATTGCCAGTTGGGCCGCTTCGGGCGTGGTCGATTTGGAGTCGTTGAAGTAACGCACATTCTCGTGCACGCAGACGAATTGCAGGCGGTGGGGAAGTCCGGCGAAGTCGGCCAGCGCGGCGGGCGAACATGTCACGCCGGCGGCTTGTGCTGCCGTCAGTGCGCACGTTGCGTTGAGACCATTGTGCTCGCCGGGCAGCGCCAGCGTCAAACCGTCGGCGCACTTATCGACGACGTGGCGAGTCACGCCGTGGTTGGTCGGCCAATCGGCGACGGCGGCGCCGAGCACGGCGAAATCGCCACGTTGCTGGTGCTTGACGATTACCCGCTTGGCAGCGGCGTAGTCAGCCATGTCGGCATGCCAGTCGAGATGATTGGCCGCGATGTTCGTTACCACCGCGATGCCGGGCGACCACCGGTCGTCGTCGAGCGCCGCCAGCATAAAGCTGGACAGCTCGAGCACGACCCAGTCGTCCGGGCCTATCTGTTCAATATTTTCGAGCAGCGATCCCCCGAGGTTGCCCCCAACCCAGGCCCTTCGTGCCGCTGTGGCTTCACGGGTTTGCGCCTTGTCCATCACGTGGCCGATCATCGTGGTGGTCGTGGACTTACCCGCGCTGCCGGTGACGCCGATGACGCTGCGGCGGTCGGGCAGTCGCTCGACGAGCAATTGAATCTCGCTGGTCAGGGTGGCGCCGCTGGCGGTGGCGGCGGCCAGAAACTCATTGCCGTCACGCCTGACCGCAGGGTTGACCACGATCAGGTCGGCGCCGGTGAAGTCGGTCGGGTCGTAGCCGCCCAGCCGGTAGTCGATCGGCAGGCCGTCGAGTTGCGCGGTGCTCTGGCGCAGTTCGTGGGCGGGTTGGAGGTCGGTCACGAGCACGTTAGCGCCGTGTCGGGCGCAGTACCTGGCAGCGCCTACGCCGCCGCCGAACCGTCCCAGGCCCATCACCACCACCCGCCGTCGCGCCAGGTTGGTTTGCATGTGTGTCAGGCTCGACGCCGATTGAAGATCAGTTCGCTACGGGATATCAAGCGGCTTGTTAAGGTCCCACTTCTGGTCGCCGATGTTGTAGGACACGATCTGCAGCCGTGCATTCTTCTCGATGCGGAAGTACAGGAAAAGATCATCGCCCTTGCGCATGTCACCAACGGGCAACTCGATCGCGGTGCGGATAAGTCCGGTTGGGGCGATGTGAATCTTCTGATCGTGGTTTGATTTCCGCCACACGTAGGCAAAGGGCGTGTGCGTATCGTGGCGCTGGTCGCGCAGGAACGGCGCATTGAGTTGCCCGGCGCGCTGGACGGCGTGGCCCAGCATCGATCGCGCTTTGTCCTGAGTGATCCGAAGGCGTACGCAAACATGCTCGTTGGCCACGAAAATCGAGGTGATCCGCCTCTCTTTTGGGATTCTGCCTGTTCCCTGCCTGACGATCTCGGATCCGCCCGTGATGCGATTGTGCCTGTCAATCCTGAGACGGCCCTTCATGTTGCGATTCACGGTGATGGGCAAAGCAGCGATCAGTCCGATGTGTGCCGGCCCGTGGCCTCGCGTCACGCCGCCGTCCGATTCACCAAAGCGGCTGGACGTATTGCCGCTGTCGTCCGTCGCCTCGATCTCGCCGCCCGGCCAGTGGCCCAGGGCGTTGTCAATTTCCCCCACGCCAGTGCTGTCGGGCAACTCCAACCGCAATCGGCGGAACCAGAGAAACTTCGGTTTTGGATTGCCTGCCTTCGGTATAACAAATACCCATGTGAATATTGCGTCATTGGTCGCCGGGGAATCTGCGGAGTCACGGCTGTTGTCAACGATTTCAAATGTCTTTTGTTCGCCGAAACCATCTTCTTTCACGAATGCAATGGGCGGGTACACCGCCGTCCGGCGGCGGCGCGGTGACGGGGTCTCTTGCACGATCAGGCGGACCTGGGAAGGCGGGATGCGCAATTGGGCGTCAATATCGCGAGGCGGCAACTGGTTGCCAATAGATGTTTTGATCAGGACCAACTGGGAATCACTATTTAGGCCATGATTCTTGAGCGCCTCAAGGATGCGCTGGTCAATGTTCTTGAGGTGCTGGGGCACGAGAAAGACGCTAGGGACCTTGAGCGACTTGGGCGCCGCGGTGACGGTCCCGTTGGGATCGACGAGCAGGTTGAACTCCTGTGCCCGCCGGGCCAGGTCCGGCAGGTACAGGCTCATCGGCTTGCCGCTGTAGAAGCTGGCGTCGGAGAGTCTGGTGAATAATCCGGCGGCGAATCGATCAACCGGTACCCAGAGTCCGTGGTTTACCTCGACCGTCCCGTCGCTCTGGACGACCAGCGGTTGATGACCCAGAATCGACGCGCCCAGGGGCAGGAAGCCGAGCCCGATGACCGTCAGCCCGGCCGTCAGCATGCCCGCCACCAGCCCGCAGGCGCCACCGCCCACCAGGTCGACGATCTGGCCGAAGTTGACGTTGCTCCTCACCAGTTTGTCCATGGCCAAGCGCAGCAGAAGCAATATCAGGAAAAACAGGGCTAGCAGCCAGGCGCCCCAGGCGTTCTCGACGCCCCAGGCGTCCTCGGCGCCGAATTGAATCCAGTACACCATCGGTTCCCACAGCGCCAGCGCCAGCGTGCCGGCAAAAATCGTCACCAGCAGGTGCAGCGTGGCGCTGAAGAAACCGTAGCGGCTCCAGATTGCGACCATCAGCGCCAGGAAGATGATGATGATGACGTTGAGAAACATATAGCTGCCCGCTTGTGGTTATTTGGTCTTTCCATTGCCCAGGGCCCGCGTGATTTCACTGATGCTGGTCAGCCCCTCGACGACCTTGAGCAACGCGGTTTCCTGGAGATAAATCATTTTTCGGCGTCGCGCGTGGGCGCGGAACTGATCGAGTTGGCCGGTGGAGAGAATCTGCCGCGCCTCGTCGTCGAGCACCAGCACCTCGAACACGCCGATGCGACCGCGGAACCCCAGCCCGTGGCAGGTTGGGCACTCCTGCTTGCGGTCGCGGCCAACCACGACCTGGCCCGAGTGTTTGTACAACTGTGGCACGCGATCGGCCGGAAGGTTCAGTTTCTTGAGCACCTCCGGGTTGGGCTTGTACGCGATCCGGCAGGTCGGGCAGAGCTTTCTTACCAGGCGTTGGGCGACGACGGCGCCAAGCGCCTGCGCCCCCATTTCCATGTCGCCGACGGCCTTGAGCCACAGCCGCACCGCCGAAAAAGTGTCGTCCTGGTTGAGTCCGAGATAAACACGCATTTCTTTGACCGCCTGTGCGATCAACCGGGCATGTGACGCATCGATCAGGCGGTTGACCATGACGACGGCTGGGTCGCCGCGAAAGATAGCCGCCAGGCGTCGTTCGATGGCGTCGGCGTCGGAACCCGTTTCGATCGTTTCGTGGGTGACGCCTTCCAACTCGACTTCCACCTCGTCTTCAAGCGTCATGATGCTTTGGGTATACGGATCGTGCCGGGCGACGAAACTGGTCATCGTCGTGGTCAGGCCTTGGTGGGCGGGGCAGGCGGCGATGACGAGGTGGCGCTGCTCGGTCAGCACGGGCTCAAGTTGGCGGCGTTGCACATCGAGCAGGCCGAGATTTTCGAGCGTCGTTAGCGTCGCCTTCTGTTGATCGATCTGGACGACCAGGTTCAGTTCGCGGGTTGAGCCGGCGCTGGCGATGGAAAACTCATGGCGGCCGAACCCGTCTGCTTCGATCAGCAGCCGGCCTCGCTGGCGACGACGGCGGTCCTCGAGGTCCATGCCCGCGTGCTGCTTGAGGTAGTCGATCAACGCGACGGCAACCCTTGGCTCGGCTGGTGGTTGTGGGTATTGCACGCCGTCAATGCGTACGCCGATCATGGCCTTGGTGGCGTCGGCGGCGATCTCGAACCGATCTGCGGCGCGAGGAAGGGCAAAGTCCATCACCTGCTCGAAAAGTTGGTGTGCGGCGACATTGGGGTCAGTGCCGGCGGGCACCTCGATCGGCGCGCCATCTTGGCGCATCAGGTGAACCACGGCGCTCTTTTGGGCGTTGACCGCCTCCTTCTGCTGCCACCATTGGTGCAGCGAGTCGGCAGAGAAGTACCACTGGTGGGCCTCGGGCAGTTTGGTGTTGCGGAACAGGACGTAGCCGCCTATCGATGCGGTGAAGACCGCCATGGCCACAAGCAAACCAAGCCAGAAAAAAGGCAGCACGTACAGCCAGAGAAAGAACGCGAAAATTCCTGCAACCATTTGCACGCCGTTCCACAGGTGGCGGCCGAGGTGGAATCGGTTGGCGTCCTTGTCCAGCCGGCTGACCACCCACGCCCACGCCACCGTGACGATCATGCAGACGATTGGGCGGAAGATGCTCATCAACTGAGCCGGTTCGGGCTCAACCACGGTTTGCTGGGACAACACGATTATCATTCGGTCTTGATTCCCCGCAGGCGCCTCTTGATCTCCTGCGGATTGGCGGAGCCCGCCTCCGCGGTGCGCGGGTGAATGAACTCCTTCTCCACCAACTCCACCAGACTGTCGGAAAAAGTTTGCATCCCGGCGTTGCGGCCGTAACGGATCACCTCGTCCAGTTCGTGCTCCTTGCCCTCGAGGATGTGCTTGCGCGTCGGCGGGCTTTGCAGCAGCACCTCGACCGCTGGTACACGCTGGATATCCGGGCGAAGCGTCGGCAGCAGCCGTTGGCAGATAAACGCCTGCATCTGATAGGCCAGCAGGTTGCGGATCGCGCCCCGTTCGTCGGCGGAAAACAGGTCGTAGATACGCCCGAACGCCTGCGACGTGGTGGACGCGTGAATCGTGCCGAACACCAGGTGGCCGGTTTCCGCAGCCTGCAATGCCGCCTCGAACGTGTCCCGGTCGCGCATCTCGCCAATCAGCACGACGTCCGGGTTCTCGCGCACCAGCACGCGCAAGCCCTCGGCGAAGTTCGGCACGTCGATGCCTATCTCGCGCTGGCTGATCAGGGCCTTGGCGTCTTGAAACAGGAACTCGATCGGGTCTTCGATCGTCAGGATGTGGCAGGCACGGGTCTCGTTGATCTGCTGGATCATGGCGGCGATCGAGGTGCTCTTGCCGCTGCCCGTGACGCCGCAGACCAACACCAGGCCATGGCGGACCTCGGCGATCTTGGAAAACACGGCTGGCAGGTGAAGTTGCTCGTAGTCGAGGATGGTTGCGCTGATCCGCCGGGCGGCAATGGCCGATCGGCCTCGGGTGCGGAATATGTTGACTCGGAAGCGGATGTGCGAGTTGAGGTCCACGCCTAGGTCGATCGCGCCTCGACTCGCGTAGATCGCCCATTGAGATTTGCTCAGCGTTGATTCGATCGCCTGCTCGAATGCCTCGGCGTCAAGCGGATCGGTTTCAAGCGCCTTGAGTTCACCACGAAGACGCAGACGAGGTACTTCACCACCACGCAACAGCAGGTCGGATGCCTCGTACTTATGCGCTGCCTCGAAAAACCTACCAAGTGACGTCTGCGCCAGGGATAGGGCATCGGCTTTGTGCTCGATGGCAGGCAATGTCTCGGGGGCTGGGATGGTTTCCAATGTGGTGTGTCCTCGAACTGCACGTCGGTTGGCGACACCGGAAGGCTTGAGCGTGGCCCTACTCGCTCAGCCGCACGGGTACGTCACGGTCGGCGAGAAACTGTTTCGTCTGTTCAATGCCGTAATGCCCATAATGGAAAATACTGGCGGCCAAGGCGGCGTCGGCATCGGTCTCGGTCAGCACGCGTTGGA
>CAUYYV010000185.1:0-6905 GCA_963577075.1 Phycisphaerae bacterium | reverse complement strand
AGGCATGGGAGGCATGGGAGGCATGGGCGGCATGGGCGGCATGCCGGGCATGATGTAATCCGCTATGAATCCGATCGAATCAAAATTAGTATGTGATACGGACAGGCAGCACAACTGATCACGAGTAAGAGGTGAAAAGACATGGCAACCGCAACAGCTACGAGAACCATAATCCGACCCCTAGATGATCGCGTTCTGATCAACGCGGACGAGGCGGACGATCGCACCTCGAGTGGCATTTACCTTCCCGAGCAGGCCAAGGAAAAGCCAATGCAGGGCAAGGTCATTGCCACCGGTCCCGGCAAACTGAATGATGACGGCAGCCGAACGCCTCTGAGCGTCAAGAAGGGCGACACCGTGGTCTACGGCAAATACGCCGGCACCGAGGTCGAAATCGACGGCGATAAGCTGATGATCGCCAAGGAAAACGAGCTATTGGGCGTGATTAACTAAAAGGTATTGATTGAGTCATTCGTTTAACGGCGGGCCTCGGCCCGGGTTTCCATCGCGCACGGCGCAGGAAATGATCTAAACAACCACACCACGCGGAACCATCACACCATGGCCAACAAGCAATTGATGTTTGGTAGTGAAGCAGCGACGCAACTGCTTCGCGGCCTCGAGCAACTGACCAGTGCCGTCAAGACCACCATGGGTCCGACAGGCCGCAACGTCGTGTTGCAAAAATCGTTCGGCAACCCGACGGTGACCAAAGACGGCGTAACGGTGGCCAAGGAAATCGAGTTGCCCGAGCCGTTCCAGAACATGGGCGCCAAGATGGTCGTCGAGGTCGCCAAGAAGACATCGGACAAGGCTGGCGACGGCACGACGACGGCAACGGTGCTCGCCGAGGCGATTTTCAAGGCAGGTTTGCGCCACGTTACCGCTGGCGCCAACGCCATCGCCCTGCATCGTGGCATCAACGCCGCCGCCGGGGTCGCCTGTGAAGCGATCGGCAACAGCGCCACCAAGTGCAAGAACAAGGACGACTATCGCAAGGTCGCTACCGTGTCGGCCAATCACGATACCGAGATCGGCCAGATGATCGCCGACGCGATCGACAAGGTCGGCAAGGACGGCGTGGTCGAGATCGAAGAGGGCAATAGCGCCGAGACGACCCTCGATTTCGTCGAGGGCATGCAGTTCGACAAGGGCTATCAGTCACCCTATTTCATGACCGACCCGGCAACGCAGGAGTGTGTCCTTGAGGATGCGCTGATCCTGATCAACGAGAAGAAGATCAGCAATCTGCCCGATCTGCTGCCGCTTCTCAACAAGGTCGCCACCTCGCAGAAACCGCTACTGATCATCAGTGAAGAGGTCGAAAACGAAGCGTTGGCGGCCCTGGTCGTCAATCGTTTACGCGGCGTGCTGAAGATCTGCGCGGTCAAGGCGCCGGGCTTCGGCGATCGGCGCAAAGCCTTGCTCGGTGACATCGCCACGCTCACCGGCGGCACTTTCCTGTCAGAGGACCTGGGCCAGAGCCTTGAGAATATCGAACTCGACGTGCTGGGATCGGCCAAGCGAATCATCGTCGACAAGGACAATACGACGATTATCGAGGGTGCCGGTAAAAAGAAGGACCTCGGGTCGCGCATCGGCCAGATCCGCCAGCAGATCGAAACGACCACCAGTGACTATGACAGCGAGAAGTTGCAGGAGAGGCTGGCAAAACTGACCGGCGGCGTCGCAATTGTGCGCGTCGGCGCGGCGACAGAGATCGCCTTGAAAGAGCGCAAGGATCGCGTGGACGACGCCCTGCACGCAACCAAGGCCGCCGCCGCGGAAGGATACGTGGCCGGCGGAGGCGTGGCCTTCATTCGCGCCATTGACGCCGTCGAGACCGCACGATCACGCGCTCGTGGTGACGAGCGGCTCGGTTATGACGTGATCTCCTCGGCGCTCGAGGCCCCCTTGGCCCAGATCGCCGTCAACGCCGGAATCGACGGTTACATCGCCGTCGACACCGTCAAGGCGCAAACGAACAATTACGGGCTAGACGCCGCCGCAGGCGAGTACCGCGACCTGGTCAAACAGGGCATCATCGACCCCGCTCTGGTCGCCACCACCGCGCTGCGAAACGCGGCATCGGTCGCCGGTCTGATGCTGACCACCAACGTGCTGATCACCGAACTCAAGGAAGACGCTGACCCGGTGCAGGGCACCGTGGCGTGACGGTGACAACAGGTTACGCGGCAAGGAGTTAAGAATTACGAAAGCCTAGGGACTCATGTCTCTGGGCTTTCTTCACCAAAGGACCAAGGCACACAGTACAGGCGAGCGCCAGATGCACCTACGGCACACAGCAGGCCGCGACAGACCGGATGCGGTCGCCTGTTGCTTCTTTCAATCCGCAATCACGTCGGCAGTGCATAACCGTGCATGTTGCAGAACCCGTGGCTTGGACAGTCGGCCTGGGCTGCGGCGACGGCATGATAAGAAACAGCGGCAACCCGCTAAGTGAATCATATTGGTCATGGCCACGAAGCGCGATTATTACGAGGTTCTCAACGTCGAACGCAGCGCCAGCCTTGACGAAATCAAACGCTCGTACCGCAAATTGGCCATGAAGCATCACCCGGATCGCAACCCGGGCGATGAGCAAGGCGAGGAGAAGTTCAAGGAGGCTGCCGAGGCCTACGAGGTCCTTTCCGAGCCGAAGAAGCGCCAACTCTACGACCAATTCGGCCACCAGGGATTGCGCGGCACGAGCAGCCACGACTTCACGCACATGGATGCCGGCGACATCTTCTCGATGTTTGAGGATATCTTCGGTGACACGTTGGGCGGTGTGTTCGGCGGCGAGCGGCGGCGAGGCCGACAGAGAGGCAGCGCACGGCGTGGCTACGATCTGGAAACCCAGATCGAGTTGAGTCTCGAAGAGGTCAACACCAGCACCGAGTGCGACGTTGATTTTACCCGACAGGATGTGTGTGACGCATGCACGGGCACGGGCCACAAGCCGGGCAGCCAACCGATCGCCTGCGTCACCTGCGGCGGCGCTGGACAAGTGGCGCAGGCCGGGCTGGGCGGCATGTTTCGCATGGTCACGACCTGCCCCGCCTGCCACGGCGCCGGCAAGGCATACAAGGACAAATGCGCCAAATGCAAGGGCGCCGGCCGCCAGCCGCGTCGGCGGAAGCTCAGCGTCAAGATCCCCTCCGGTATTCACGACGGCCAGGCCGTACGCGTACCCGGCGAAGGCGAGCCCGGCACCGGGGGCGGGCCACGCGGTGATCTGCATGTCATCGTGCGCGTCGCCGAGCACAAGTTGTTTATCCGCGAGGACGATCACCTGATCCTGCGCATGCCCACCAGTTTTACCCATGCGTCGCTCGGCGCCGAACTCGATGTGCCCACGCTCAACGGCCAGCAGAAACTGACTATTCCCGCCGGCGCACAGCATGGCGATCTGCTGCGACTGCCCGGATTTGGCCTGCCCAACCTTCGCGGCGGCAATAAAGGCGACCTGGTCATCGTCGTCCAGATCGAAATCCCCAAAAGGCTGTCGGGTAACCAGAAAGAGATTCTGCGCCAGTTTGCCGATACCGAAGATCAAAAGGTGATGCCTGAAAGTCATGGATTCTGGAGCAAGATCAAGGAATATATGGGCCCCTGACGCGTGGATAAACGAGAGTTGAGAACAACGTGATGAGCAAGCGGAAGATCAAGATCAAGGACACGTCCGAGCAGGCCCCCGAGGCGCCGTGCGGCGAAGGCCAACCCGCCAACGCGCAAGCACCTTGCGGCGGCGAGGTCGAACAGGACGCGGGGTCCGCCAAGCCCGCCACAGATCAGCAGGCGGACCTCGAGGCCGAACTGGCGCAACTGAACGAACGGTTGCTACGCGTCTCGGCGGACTATCAGAACTACGTGCGCCGGTCGCAACAGAATGTTACAGACGCCCGTGATCAGCAACTCATGCAGGTGGCCAGGGCGTTGGTTACCGTACTCGACCATTTTGATCGCGCGATCGAGGTCGATCTTGAAACGGCCAATTCCGAGTCAGTGCTGGACGGCATGAAGATCGTACGAAACGAGTTGCTGGCAACGCTTGATCGGTTTGGCGTGCAGCGGCTTGAAGTCAGCGCCGGTGATGCGTTTGATCCGACCCGGCATGAGGCGTTGATGCGACAGCCGGCCGAGGGCATCGAGTCCAGCCATGTGGTTACGCAACTCCAGCCGGGATACATGCTGGGTGACAAAACCCTGCGCGCCGCGCAGGTGAGTGTTGCCGAATGATCCGGAACGTTTAGCGACGAGGCTTGCCCCGTGTCCCGGACCCGGACGGGGACGAAAGACAGGAATCACAAAATGCCCACCTACGATTACCTTTGCGAGGCCTGCGGTCATGAGTTTGAGCAGTTCCAGTCGATCACGGCCAAGTTGATGCGTCGATGCCCCGAATGTGGCAAGCTGAAACTTAAACGCCTGATCGGCACCGGCGCTGGTATCATCTTCAAGGGTTCGGGTTTTTACGAAACCGACTACCGCTCCGACAGCTACAAGAAGCAGGCCAAGAAGGAAGCGGACGCCGCCAAGCCCAAGACCGAATCAACCAAATCCGACAAGGGCAAGGGTGAAACCACGGCCAAACCGAACGGGTCCAAGCCCACGAATAAAAAAGCCGGCGACAGTTCGGCAAAGAAGGATTAACGACGAGTTCGTCCGTGCCCTTGGGCGTGTTCCGCCCAAGCGGGATGCCCCGCTAAGCCATGACTCTTTCGCAAAGCGATACCATCGACTCATACATCTGCCCGGCCGCATCGCGGACGGGCGTGTTCCACAACTGGTCGTTGAACATCTCGATTGAATACAACCCGCGATAGCCGTGCTGTTCAAGCCGGCGGACGATCGCCTCAAGCGCGACCACACCCTGCCCGGGCAGCACTCGATCACGGTTGCAGTGGCAGTGCTCGCCGGGCTTGTCGGCCATGTCGTTCATGTGAACGTGACTGATCTGCGCGATCACCTGCTCGGTCAGGTCTTCGAGCTTGCTCGTCGTGCAGTGATAGTGTGCCGGATCAAAAAGAATACCGACACGTGGATGGGCAGCGGCATCAACGACGATCTTGGCGCTGCGGATGCTCGTGACGAACGGGCCCCAGTTGAACTCGATGGCCAGCGACACCGACGGATCGATCCTCTCGGCCAAGCTCGCAAACGCCTTGCCGACCCGGTCGAGCCCGTCGAACGGATCCGTGTCATCGCCAGGACCATCCGAGCCGGCGACGATCACGCCTCCGCCCAGCTCGGCCAGGATTTTTGCATTTTCGATCTGGACCCGTTCAACCTCCTCCCGCTGCTGCGCGCCGGCAAATACGAGCATCGCCGACTGAAAACCGCCGATGCTGCGCAGCCCCAACCGATCGAGCAGTGATTTTCCATCGTCAATACTGTGACCGTCAGCCAGCCAGTCCTTCAGGTCGGCCAATTGAAACTCGACGTTCCGAAAGCCCACCGCCGCGTACGCCTCCAATGCTTCATCAAGTGACTGCTGCCTCGTGCTCACCGAGTTGATCGCGATGCGGTCAGGGGTCATTCGAGCATGCCCTCATCCTGCATCCGGCGAACCAGCGTTTCAGCGTATTCAACTTCCTTGACCGCATCGACCGCCGGTGACATCGGCTCCGTCTCGCCGCGCAACAGTGCAATAAAATGCTCTGCCTGGCGACGAAACCCATCGGGGCCTAGCAGTGATGGCTCGATGTGTCGCGGCTCACCTTGCGGCGGGTGCTCGTAGGCCACGATGCGCGCCGCCTGCTGATCGGCCAACGGCGCCGGAATCCGCGCCGTCAATCTGGCACGCTCGAACACCGCCTCAAATCCCTCGTGCCACCCGTCGCAGGCAAACGCCGAGAAATCAAAGTAGAGCTGCGCGCCGCTCTGCGTGTACGTGTTCTGTACATAGAAGCTCTCACCCACACGCTTGATCGTGTCGAGCGTGTAGTCCTGACCGGTCAGATACCGCGCAAGATTCGTTTGGTGGCTGTAAAAGTTTGTCCATTGGCAAATCCTTTGCCAACCCGCGTCGGTCATCCAGTCCGGCTTCACCTCCAACTTCGGTTGGTAATCGGGCACCTCGTCACCCGCGTCGAGGTGAGGCCGACGAAACCAGTACCACCTGCCGTGCCCGCACCAGATTCGCATCGACTGAAGCGCGCCCAGTTCGTCACCCCGCTGCATCCATTGGCCGAGTATCCGCCTCGCCCATTGCACGCCCGGGTCGAACCGCTTCATGTATCCGACGTGATAGTGCAGGCCCTTGCGGTGCGCCAGCTCGACCAGCTCACGACCGCGTGCAGCGGTCATCACCTGCGGCTTCTCGGTCAACACGTGCACGCCCGCGCTGAGCACGTCTTCGACCACCTCGCCGTTGAGAGCAAAAGGCAGAACCGCCACCACGCCGTCCAGCTTCGCGTCGGCGAGCATCGCGAGATGATCCGGGTAGACCTTCTTGAACCCATAGGTACGCGCCACCAATTCGGCTGTCTGTGCTCGGCCCTCGGCCAATGCCGCCAACTCCACACCCTCCTGATTCCAGTAGTTGACGATGTGGGCGAGTTGGGCCATGTCGCCTGCACCGACAAAGCCGATCCGTACGGTCTCTTGATCAGGCATAGTGGAGGGTTCCGTTCGTGGCGTGGGGTGCAGTATCGGCCTGCATTGTAACACCCTGTTCGAGAGCAAGATATCAACAGGTTGCTGTCCTGGTCACTTGAATGTTGGCTGTCAACGCGAAACCTGCTGATGCACCTTGAATAAGATGCTGGTCACCAACTTGCCATGACCACTCGGGTTCGACGCGACGGCGGGCAACGGCAATCGGTCATGCAGGTTTTTCATCCGTTCGGCGGAGTGAATACATCGGTGTCCACGCCATCAATGATGAGCGTCGTGACCAT
>CAUYYV010000184.1:0-6920 GCA_963577075.1 Phycisphaerae bacterium | reverse complement strand
AACGACCGACCAAACATCCTGCTCATCATGACCGACCAGCAGCGTGGCGACGCGCTGGGCATCGAGGGTCACCCGGTGCTTCAGACTCCGAACCTCGACGTCCTCGCCTCCTCCGGCGTGCGCTTTGGCCGAGCGTACTCGACCTGCCCGGTCTGCATCCCGGCGCGACGATCCCTGATGACCGGGCAAACACCCGCAACGCATGGCATGGTCGGCTACCAGGCCGACGCCGAGTGGCATCCGCCGGCGACACTGCCGGGCGTGCTGCGCGATGCCGGCTACGAGACCGCGATTGTCGGCCGATGCATGCACACGTACCCGTTTCGCAAACGATTCGGGTTTGATCACATGACCATCAGCGGGGGGCCCAACGATGATTACCGACACTGGCTCGACCAGCGCGCCCCCGAAGGCGCCAACGGTCCCCGCGGCGCCGGCATTCACGTCAGCAGCTGGGTCGCCCGGCCCTGGCATATGGATGAACACCTGCACTACACCAACTGGACGATTAAGCAGGCGCTTCGGTTTTTTCAGACGCGTGACCCGTCGTGCCCGTTCTTTCTGGTCGTGTCGCTTATCGCCCCCCATCCGCCGTTCAACCCGCCGGCGTTCTACTTCGACCGTTACCTGCGCCAACCGGTGCACGAGCCGGTCATCGGCGACTGGGCCGAGCCGCCGCCGGACGGCGGCAAGGGCGTGAGTATTGAAAGCCATCATGTCAACCTGACCGGCGAGGCGCTGCGTAGTTGCCGGGCAGGCTACTACGGGCTGATCAACCACCTCGACGACATGATCAGCCTCCTTTTCAAGGGTACGGCGGGCGGCTGCGACCACCGGTCGCTTGCCAACACCGTCGTCGCCTTCACTTCCGATCACGGCGAAATGCTCGGCGATCATTACATGTTCCGCAAGCAACGCGCTTTTGAGGGCTCGGCGCGTATCCCGCTGCTGCTGCGCGCCTTTCCCGAGGTCAAGCTTGACATCGAACCCGGCCACGTCGCCGACCAACCCGTCTGCCTCGAAGACATCATGCCGACGTTGCTGGACATCGCCGGCGTCGACACCCCGTCATCCGTCGAGGGGCGCAGCCTCGTGCCGTTGCTGCGTGGCGGCGGCGCACAACCCAAATGGCGGTCGTACCTGCACGGCGAGTGCATACCGTTCGAGCATTACCTGACCGATGGCAAAGAGAAATACATCTGGAACCCGTCCGACGGCCGCGAGTTGCTTTTCGATCTGGCAACCGATCCGACCGAGCTTCACGACTTATCCGGCGATGAACCACGCATCGCTCCGTGGCGCAAGCGCCTGATCGACGAACTGCGCGACCGCCCGGAAGGATTCACTGATGGCCATCAATTGATCGCCGGCCGACCACGCTCACCGCTATTGCCGCACGCATAGCAGCCCGTTGAAAGAAGGGGGAAGGGGAACATTCTACTTTTGGCCCTTTGCGCGGCCGTCCGCGGGGGCGAAGGGGACGAGCAGCGCATGGCGTTGACGCTGCACCACAGGGATGCCGACTCCCCCGTCGCCCTGCGGTTCGTTGACGCGTCGACGCCAATAGCGCAGCCGATCGGCCAGCGCGACACGAACCAAGGGCGGTATTATGCAGGCTCAAGGCCGAACATGGGCATGACGGTCTTGGCGTATTGCTCGGCGAGGGCGTGCTGGCCCTGGGCGTCGGGGTGGAGCAGGTCTGGCATGTGGTGGACGAAGTCGGGGCCGAACAGGCCCAGGCCGTCGACGTAGTGCAGGTGCTCGTCGCCGTGGCGGCGCAGGCGCTCGACAGCCTCGGCGATCTCGCGGCGCATGTCCTGCAATGACAGACCTGCAACGCCCGGATCGGTCTCGCGCGGCGGGCTGCGGATCGGTGATACAACGGCCATTGGCGTACGGGCGTGGCGTTCGCGGATGATCGCGATCAGGCCAATCACGGCGCTGCGAAACGTGCGCTCATTAAGCGACTCGCTGCAGCACACGTTGATACCCAGGCAAAGGCTGATGTAGTCGGCGGGCAGGTCGCGGATCATGCGTGCGACCATGGGCTCGAGGTGGCAGTTGCCCCCGTAGCCGAGGCAGGTCAGGTTCAGGCCAAACCGGTTGGCGACCATAGCGGGCCAGGCCTCGGTGGGACCGGCGGCCTGGCGTGCGTGTGTGATGGAGCTGCCGTAGGTGATCCAGCGCGGCTGATCGTCAGGCCAGGGCGAGGCCGATGCGCCGGCGTCGATCCGAAAGGCGCTGATGCGGGCGGGCATGCCGAGGGGCAAAAAAACCTCCAGCCGATGCTCGCCGACGGGCAAGTCTTCAAAGCGCACCGTGCCGTCGGTCTCGGACACATCGACCCGCTGGTGAAGGCTGGCGTCGACCAGCAGATCATAAAGGGCTTCCGCCCCGGGCCGCTCGACGTCCAGCTCAATCCGCGAAGTGTCACTGACGCACACAAGGCGAACGCCTGCCGGCATCGAGGCGTGATCCACGAGTGATTCGTGATACAGGTCCAGTTCGTCGAAGGGCAGCCGCCACGGCATCACGAACTGCTCGTTGGCGTCGACCGACACAGCGCCAACGACGTCGACGGGTCCGCCGATCAACGCTATTTCCTGTTGACTCATGGCGGGCCATCATAACGACCGGACCTGGCACGCCAAGCACTCGCCGGTCGGCATTACGCGGGCTCGAGGCCGAGCATGGGCATGACGATCTTGGCGTATTGCTGTGCGAGCCGGCGGTTGCCCTCGGCATCGGGGTGGAGTTTATCGGGCATGTGGTGGGCCAAGCCGGGACCGAACAGGTCGAGGCCGTTTACATAATGCAGGTGCTCATCGCCGCGGCGGCGCAGGCGCTCGACGGCCTCGGCGATCTCGCGGCGCATGTCCTGCAACGACATTCCGCACGCTCCCGGTTTGGATTCGCGCGGTGGGCTGCAGATCGGTGATACAACGGCCATCGGCGTCTGTTCGTGCCGTTCGCGAATGATGCTGATCAGCCCGATCACGGCGCTGCGGAACGTGCGCCCGGTGAGCGAGCCGGCATATACGTTGATACCGACGCAGAGGCTGATGTAGTCGGCGGGCAGGTCGCGGATCAGGCGCGCCACCATCGGCTCGAGGTGACAGTTCTCGCCGAAGCCGAGGCAGGTCAGGCTCAGGCCGAACCGGCTGGCGACAAGTGCGGGCCAGGTCTCGCTGGGGCCGGCAGCGCGGACGGCGTGCGTAATGGAGCTGCCGTAGGCGATCCAGCGCGGCCGATCGCCCCGCCAGGGGGTGGCCGATGCTCCGGCGTCGATTCGAAGCGCCGCCATGCGCGAGGGATGGCTTTGCGGCAGATAGATCTCCAGGCGGTGCTCGCCGGCGGGCAGTTGTGTGAAGCAAACCGTGCCGGTTGTCTCCGCCGCGTCGATACGCTGGTGCAACCGGGCGTCGATGAGCAGGTCGTAATGAGCTTGTACGCCGGAAGGCTCGACATCCAGCTCGATGCGCGACGTGTCGCTGACGAAAACGAGGCGCACGCCGGCCGGCACCGAGGCGCGATCCACGAGTGATTCGTGATACAGGTCCAACTCGGCGCACGGCAATCGCCACGGCATCACGAACCGCGAGTTGGCTTTGATCGACACCGCGCCGACCACTTCGACCGGACCGTCGGTCAATGAGATCGATTGCTGGCTCATGGCGGGCCATCATAGCGGTGTGGCTTGGCACGCCAAACGCCGCACCGGGCGGTTACGATATGGCCCACCGCAATGGGCGAACACATGGTCAAACGATCCGTACTCGACAGGTTCCTGGCCCCGGTGTTTATCGTGGCAGCCGCGTTGGGCGTGTACCACGGCAGCTTCGACGGGCCATTTATCTTCGACGATCACCGCGCAATCGCCGGGAACAGGTCGATCCGCGTGTTGTGGCCGCTGTCGACGCCGCTGTCACCCCCGCGCAACACGGCAATGGCGGGCCGGCCGGTGGCAAACCTGACGCTGGCGATCAACTACGCATTACACGGGCTGGACGTGCGTGGTTACCACGCGGTCAATCTGCTCATTCATATCGGATCGTCGCTGCTGCTGCTTGGCATTGTCCGCCGAACACTGAGGCTGGACGGGATCGCCGAACCATTTGCCCGCGCATCGACGCCGCTGGCCACCGCGGTCGCGTTGATATGGACGGCTCACCCGTTGTTGACCGAGGCGGTGGTTTATCTGACACAGCGTAACGAACTGCTGATGGCGTTTTTCCTGCTGACGACACTCTACTGTTGCGTGCGCAGTTGGACGGCAGTGGCTTGGGGTGGGGTTTGGTGCGCGGTCGCCGTGGCGGCGTGCGCAGCAGGCATGGCCAGCAAGGAGGTGATGTTCATCGCGCCGCTGATTGTGCTGGTTTATGATCGCACATTCGTCTCGACGACATTGATTGCGGCCCTGCGGCGTCACGGGCGGCTGTATGCGGCTTTGGCCGCAACGTGGCTGCTGCTCGTGCTGCTGGTCGGACAGGACCCGCGTGGCGAATCGGTCGGGTTCGGGTTCGGCATCTCGCCCTGGGACTACCTGCGCACGCAGGCCGGCATTATCCTGCACTACCTGCGGCTATCGGTCTGGCCGAACCCGCTGGCCGTCGTGTACGGGTTTCATCTCCAGACGGACCCGATGTTCTGGCTGCCCGCCGGACTGGCGATCCTCACCATGGTCGGGTGGTCCGTGTATGCGTTGTGCAAACGATCGTGGTTGGGGTTCGCCGGCGCGTGGTTTTTTCTGATCCTGGCGCCTACGTCGAGTTTTCTGCCGCTTGCTTCAATGATCATGACCGAGCGCCGCATGTATCTGCCGCTGGCCGGCGTCGTGGTGATCGTGGTCATGGGCGGGTACGCGCTGCTGTTGCGTGCGGTGGCGGATGGCCCTAGGCGGGTGGCGACTGGCGCCTTGCTCGTGGTCGCGGCGGTGACAGCGTTGGGTCTCCGTGGTGCGGTGCGTGTGGCGGATTACGACACCGCCGAGTCGATCTGGCGGGCCGCGGCCGAGAATGTTGAACGCAACGACATGGCCCACACCGCGCTGGGCAACGTGCTGTTCCAGCAGCGGCGGATCGACGAGGCCTTGCACCATGCGGCGAAGGCGCTGGATATTCGGCCGGACAATCTTGATGCCACATTGCTGGCGGGGCGTTGCCTTGCGGTGCAGCAGAATTTTGATGCCGCCATCGAGCAGTACCAATTCGTACGGGACAGAACAGTCGCGGAGCGGTTCCCGGTGGTGGACCGCTATTTGGCCGAGGCCCACACCGGGCTTGCCGGAAAACTCGTTGCATCCGGTCGGGCGCGAGAAGCGGCCGAGCATTTCGGCGTGGCGGTGAGCTTGATGCCGGACGACGCGTCGACGCTGCACGCGTTGGCATTGCACGGGCTGGCGCGTCTGCGCGCCACACACCCCGACCCCTCGATGCGTGATGGTGACGAGGCGGTTCGCTTGGCGCAGCGCGCGTGCAAGTTAACCAATTCGTCCGAGCCCCTCATGCTGGAAACACTCGCGGCCGCCTGTGCCGAAACCGGCGATTTCCAAGAAGCCCAAATCTACCAGCAGCAGGCGCTTGACCTCGCCGTGTCGGCCGGCGCCAAGTTCAACCCCATCTTGCCGCAGATACGCAACCGGTTGAAGCTATACCGGAGCGGCAAACCGTATCGAATGCCGCAAATCAAGACCCAGCCGATGATGCAACCGATTAGATAGGGGGTGGTGCAGCCCGTGACCAGTTGGCGACCATCCGCACCGTATGTTCGAACAGAACTGAATAGAGGATCAGCCATGCGCAACCGACGAAAATTGATTTCACTCATGGTGATCGCCCTCGCCTGTGCGCCGGGCTGCGGCGCCAATCAACTGCCGATCACGGTTGAGAAGCGAAAAACGGTGACGATCGACGTCACTGACATCGAACTGATTCAAGACCAACCCCTGTTGCTTGAGCGGGTGATTCATCCGGGCGATCGCATCCTGTTCATCGGCGATGAGCTGACCCAGCAACGGCTCTACACGCGCGCCACGGCGGCGGCACTGCTGGTGATCATGCCCGATGCGGACCTGCGGTTCTTCAATGGCGGCTACAGCGACGCCACCACCGAAACCGCAGCAGCCTGGATCGACGATCTGCTCGAACTGAGTCGGCCAACCGTCGTGTTCGTCTGCTTCGGGCTCAACGACGCCGCCCGACCCGGCGCGACAACGCAAAAGGTCGAACAGTACAAGAAAAGTCTGTCGGCACTGATTGACAGAACCCGGCAATCCAACCCAACCAACCCGCCGCGCGTGGTGGTGCTCAGCGCGCCGGCCGTGGCGCCAATCACGATGCCGTCACGCCACGCCACGCCGGACAACGACACGCTACGCGCCTTCGCGTTGGCCGCGCGGCAAACCGCCTTCGACAAGAACGCAATGTGCGCCGATCTGATGGCCCCGATGCAGCGGGCCTACACGGCGGTGGCCAGATCACAAAACCAAATCGGAAACAGCGACGGTGAGGCGGCGGCGAGTCCGAGCATCAGGATGATGCTGACCCGAGACGGCCGGCTTCCTGACGAGCAAGGCCACGTGGTGCTGGCCAGCATGGTGTTGTACGGCATCGGGGTAAGCGGCCGTCAACTCGACCTCGCCGGCTGGTCACCACTGCCTGCTGTCCGGATGGGCTCGATCCGCGGGTTGCTCGGCCTGCCCGTCAAGGTACCCACCAGCGCGCAGGCGCGGCGCAGCCAGCAACTTTACGAGGGTATGCGAACGTTTGACCAGCTGTTCTTCGACGCCTGGCGGCTGGCGCCGTACCGGCCCAACGGTGCAACCCGAGCCGAGTTAATGCAAAAGGCGGATAATGAATGGGCCGCGGTGCGCCGGCTCGCCCGCACCGACTTGGCGGCGGCGGGCCCGGACCGGGAAAAGT
>CAUYYV010000183.1:0-6940 GCA_963577075.1 Phycisphaerae bacterium | reverse complement strand
TGTGTGCCCGCGCCAACGACAACGCCGAACGACCCTCCCGCAAAGAACGCCCCGCCACAAGGATCATGCCCGTTGACGAAATCCGCGCCGGCATGAAGGGCTACGGGCTGAGCGTCTATAGGGGCACGCGCATCGAGCCGTTCCCGATCGAGGTCGTCACGGTGATGCACCGCAATTTCATGACCGCCCCGCAGGGCAGCGCCATCTGGATACGATGCACGGATGAGCGGATGAAGAAGTTGGGCCCGGTAGCAGGAATGAGCGGCTCACCGATATATCTTTGGGATGAACACGAGCCACAGGAACTGGGGCACGGCGGACGGCTGATCGGTGCGTTCGCCTTCGGATACAACGCCGCCAAGGAATGTTACGTCGGCGTCCGCCCGATCGAGATGATGCGCGACGTAGCGACGCGAATCAGCGATGACGAGCAGCCATCGGAATCGCGCCGCGCCGGGTCACCCGCCGCGGCCAAGGCAATCGTTGATGCCCTGGTGAAGGTTGGCCGTGCCGAGCGACTCGATGAAGCCCAGATAGCACGAGCAGCCCTGATGGCGAGGCTGATCAGCAAACCCGGCGGCAAACCGCACGAGCCAAACCAATCGCCACCGACCCGCCCGCCCGAGCATTGGCAGGGGCAATCAACGCGATTGTTGCTGCCGGTCAATCTGGGTTCGCAAGAATTGGCGCGTGCGTTGGGCCCGTTGTTTGAATCGCTGGGCCTGATGCCAACGGCAACTGGCGGGGTTCGGTCCGGCTCACCGCCGGCGTGGGTCGATGCCGACGCCATCCAACTCGAACCCGGCAGCGTGCTGGCCGTGCCGTTGGCTTACGGCGACTTGGGTTTTGCCGCCGTCGGTACCGTGACGGACATATTGCCCGACGGCACGGTGCTGGCGTTTGGCCATTGGATGAACAACCGCGGGGCGATCCGCCTGCCCATGGCCACCGGGTTCATCGACTTCGTGATGCCCACAATGTTTCGCACGTTCAAGGTCGGCGGTCCAGCGAGGATCGTCGGCGGACTGGTCCGTGACGAGTTCAGCGCCGTCGCCGGGCGGTTCTCGCCACGAGGCAAGTTCTCCAGTGCGCCGATGACGGTGAACGTCGCCATGCCCAATCAGAAGCCGCGCCGGTACCAATACCAGGTGGTTCACGACAAATATCTCACCCCCATTGTCACAGGCGTGCTGGCGGCCGAGAGCCTGACCGCGATGCACAACTTGGAGTCAGATGTGACGATCCGCGTGCGCGGCAACATCAAGCTGGCCGGCGACCGCACGTTGCCGATCGATACCCTTGTCCCCGGCGGATCGCCGGTGGGTGTGATTATTCATCTCGCCATGCCGTTAGAAATCATGGCGCTCAACGAATATGAAACGGTGATGCCTGAGAAGGTGGACGTGTCGCTGAGCGTCGAGAACATCATGCGATCCGGTTCGATTACGCGTGGGCGCATGGACCGCGCAGAGGTAAGGCCGGGCGAGCACGTAAAACTGACAGTCTGGGTCAAACGCTACGGCGAAAAACCGCAGCCGCAATACATCGATTTCAAGATCCCGCCAACCGTACCGGATGGCAAGTACGAAATCATCGTGGCTGACGCCAAGACATATCTCGCCCGCTATTTCACGAATCGCCCCCACGCCGCAGTGGCCACCGACATCGATGAGTTGTTTGATCTGGTCAAGAAAATAACGACGCTTCGGTCCGACGCGTTGTACGTGACGATGAACCTGCCGCGCAAGAGCGTGGCCATCGGTCGCGAGGAACTGCCCAAACTGCCATCCAGCCGCCAGGCGATGATCGCCACCAACACCAGCACGCTGGCCACACCCTACGTCGAATGGCTTGAGAAGCAGGTGCCGATGGACGTAGTAACCGCCGGCCAGATAAAGTTCAAGATCGGCATCAGCCGATCGCTCGCCGACCGATGAGCTTAGGCCGCGTCCGACGTATTCGACACGATTTCGAGGAAATAGTTGCATGACACGCGAGCAAAAATGGCACCGAACCGACCGGCTTCGCATCGGCCTGATCGCTGCCCCGATTATTCTAGCCGCCGCTGCCGCCGCGACGGCCGTCCAGCCCAGCCAGTGGGTCCACACCACCGAGGCGGACTTCAATCCGGGCGAAACCGACAACGTCGTGATCACCAACCTCGGCGACCTGAAACTCGCCGCTGGCACCGAGCAAATAGGCAACGTGCCGGACAAGGCCTCGATCATCTATGACCTGTACCGCCTCGACGACGCCGTTTACCTCGCAGCGGGACCCGAGGCGATGCTGCTGCGTCGCGAAGGCGACAAGATCAACGAGGTGCTGTCGCTCAGGGGCGAGCAGATCTTCAAACTCGCCGAGTACGACGGCCACTTGCTGGCGGCAATCAGCGGTGAACCCAGTCGGCTCGCGATACTCAAAGGCGATACGCTTGAAACGGTCATCGAACTGGCAGACGTACGCTACATCTGGGATGTGATCGTGGATGGCAAGATCGTGTACCTGGCGACTGGCACCGAGGGCCGGTTGCTGAAGGTGGACTTGCGTAAACCGGCACCGCAACCGGTACACGGTGACACGGATAAGCCCCAGGCTTCCCGGGAGGACGAGTCGAATAAGCCCGACGCAGGGCCCGGCCCACGCATCACCGTGCTGCTCGATGCCGAGCAAGACAACCTGCTGTGCCTGGGTCGTGACGGCCAGGGCAGACTGTACGTCGGCAGCGATACGGATGGGTTGGTGTACCGGTTGACCGAAGGCAACGGTTCTTTCGAATCGTTTGTTATGTACGACGCATCTGAGCCGGAAATAGCCGCGTTGCTCGTGCAGAGCGACGGCACGCTTTACGTGGGCACGGCCGATGCGACCCAGGCCCGTCCGGGCCGACTTCAGGCGGCTCGCAAGAGCGAGAGCGGCCGAGCCGAACCGACCAAGACCGAAATGCCGACCGAACCCGACGAGGCCGAGCCGCAAAAAACTGGGCCCGACGAGGCCGAGCCGCAAAAAACCCAGCCGCAGGCAACCGAGCCCAGTGAGCCTGCGCAAACGGAACCCGCCACGTCGACCAACGGTAAAACGCTGCCGACCGGTTCAGAAATAGCGCAGCCCAGCCAGGAACAGTTCGATCGACTACGCCTGATCATCAAGCAGCGGCTCGAGCAGACCCGTGACGAGGGCGAACTGAGTCCCGCCCAGGTCTCGTCTCCCCCGGCTGATCCCAAGCCGCCTACCAGCACTGGCAAGCCCAAGCCGCGCAAGCGTATCACTGCCGCGCCAGCCAAGAAGGGCAACGCCATCTATCGCATCAGCCCCGATTACTTCGTCAAGGAGGTGTTCCGCGAATCGGTCATGATCCTGCGCATTGTTGAAGACGCGGACACGCTGCTGGTCGCCACGGGCAACGACGGCCAGATCTACCGAGTCGATCCGAGGAGTGAGGAGACCGCCATTCTGGTCGATATCGAGCCGCAGCAGACCCCGGCCATGCTCGTCGGCACCGACCACATCCTGCTAGGCACGGCCAATCCGGCCATGCTCGTCCGGTTGGATCGCGGGTTCGCCAAATCCGGCACGTACACCAGTGATGTACTCGACGCCGGCCACATAAGTCAATGGGGCAAACTTCACCTGTTTGCTCGGATCGCCGAAGGTACTGGGATTTCCGTCGAGTTGCGCAGCGGCAACGTGGCCGACCCGCTGCAGGCCGCTTGGTGGAATTGGTCGAAAGCCGGGACGCTCAATCATGGCGACACGGTAAAGCCGCTGGCGCCGATCGAGTTGACCACCGATCCCCCGCCGGCGCGATTCTTTCAATACCGCCTCAAGTTTACCGGCAACGGCGATGCCAGCCCTGTGGTGGACAAGCTCACGCTCGCTTACGTTGTGCCGAACCTCAGCCCTCAGATCGCGCAAATCATCGCACGCTACGCCGGCGAACCGTCGCGGGGCGGCTCCGGGTCCGCCACCGCACGACCCGCCGGAGGCAAGACCGCCGAACCGAAGCACGACCCCAATCTCACCATCACCTGGAAAGCATCCGACGCGAACAAGGATCAGCTCAGCTACAAGTTGGAATACCGCCTGGCGGGCACGACGAAGTGGCTTACCCTGGTCGACGATCTGGCAAAAGCCAGCCACATCTGGCCGACTCAGCGAGCACCGGACGGTCGATACGTGCTGCGTGTGACCGCGTCGGACGCACCGGGCAACCCGCCGGACATGGCCAAAGCCGCCAGTCGCCGCAGCGCACCGATCGTGATCGACAACACCCCGCCGACGCTGGCCGACCTGCTCGGTCCAAAGGTCACCGGCAATTCCGTGACACTGACCGTCGCAGCTCGCGACGACATTTCGACCATCCACGCCGTCCACTGGGCCATCGATGGCGACGACGACTGGCAGGCGACGGTGCCGGCCGACCTGATCTTTGATTCGACATCTGAGCGTGTGGACATTATAATCTCTGATCTTGAGCCGGGTCCGCACGTGATCACCCTGCGGGTCACCGACGCGCGCAACAACGCCCTGTACAAGGCCGCGTTCGTCGAAACCAAGTGACGGCCACAACCAGCCTTGGGCCGGCAGACAGTGTGCTGCGTTGCAGCAAAGGGATTTGAACAGATGACCCTCCACTACCCCAAACGACGCAGTCTCATCAAACGCGCCCGCAAATTCGGCTTCCGCGCCCGCATGCGCACGAAAGACGGTCGAAAGCTGATCAACCGCCGACGCAGCATGGGCCGAAGCGTCAACATCCGCTCATACTAAAAATCTGCTCGCTAAAAAGCCCGTTTCGCCGCGACATTTGTGGTGGCCTGACATTTTGTATCCAACCCGTTTATAAGCGTTCGCGTCGTCACCATCCTCCGATGCATTAAATCGCTGCGTGCCCACCCGGGGGATCGTTGAGGATCGTGCCGATTCGACTAGACTGCCCCGATCGGCAGTCAATGCTTACCCGGGCGATGCCAACAACAGCAAGGAACGCAAACAATGAGCCTTGAAATCGAATGGATCCACGCGCGACAGGTTCTCGACAGTCGGGGCAATCCGACGGTCGAGGTGGAGGTGCACCTGATCGACGGCAGTGTCGGGCGGGCGATGGTGCCCAGCGGCGCCAGCACGGGCGAGCACGAGGCGATCGAGCTTCGCGATACCCGGCGCAAGGCCTGGGATGGCAAGGGCGTCGCCACGGCGGTCAGCAACGTCAACGACAAAATCGCCGTTGCTCTGATCGGGATCGACGCCCGCGAGCAGGAGCAGATCGACCGGATCATGCTCGAGCAAGATGGCACGGCAAACAAGGCGAAACTGGGCGCCAACGCGATCCTGGGCGTGTCACTGGCCGTTGCCCACGCAGCGGCCGAGGCGATGGCGATACCCCTGTACCGCTACCTGGGCGGCACGGCGGGTAAAATGCTGCCCGTACCCATGATGAACATCCTCAACGGCGGCAAGCACGCCGACAACAACGTTGACTTCCAGGAGTTCATGATCCAGCCCTGGGGCTTTGACACTTTCGGCGAGGCGCTGCGTTGCGGGGTGGAGATCTACCACACACTCAAGAAAGTGCTCATCAAACGCGGTCTGTCCACGGCCGTGGGTGACGAGGGCGGATTCGCACCCGACTTGAAAGACAACGAGGACGCGTTGAAGGTGATCGCCGAAGCCGTCGAAACCGCCGGCTACGATCTAGGCCGGCAGGTATTCATCGCGCTCGACCCTGCCACCAGCGAGATGTGGGACCCGCGGAAAAAGGGCTACGTCTTTTTCAAGTCGAATCCAAAGAAGGTTTGGAAGTCCGCCGAGATGATCGACTACTGGGCCAGGTGGTGCGACAAATACCCGATCCGCTCGATCGAGGACGGGCTGGCGGAAAACGACTGGCCGGGCTGGGCAAAGCTGACGAAAGAATTGGGCAAGGCCGTCCAGCTCGTCGGCGACGATCTGTTCGTCACCAACGCCAAGTTTCTTCAGAAGGGCATCGATACCGGCTGCGGCAACGCGATCCTGGTCAAGGTCAACCAGATCGGGACACTCAGCGAAACGTTCGACGCGGTGAACCTTGCCATGCGCAATGGTTACGCGGCCGTGCTCAGCCACCGGTCGGGCGAGACGGAAGACACGACCATCGCCGACTTGGCGGTGGCGACCAATTGCGGCCAGATCAAGACCGGTGCCCCCTGCCGGTCAGATCGGACGGCGAAATACAATCAGTTGCTGCGCATCGCCGACGAACTAGGCGACACGGCCCAGTACGGCGGGCAGGTCTGGACCCGCGATTGATGCGCCCTATTTCTTCTTGCGGGGGCGGATTCGAATGATCTCTTCCTGCTTCGGCTCGGGCACCGGGTCGTAGCCGGGCTCGAGGTTGTATTTCGGCCGAAACCTGCGCAGATCAGGGAATTGGGCGCGATCGAACTTGATCTTCAAATTCTTGCCCAACCGGTCCGGATCGCCCATTGGGTGCTTGTAGTCACCGGTCAGCACCAATTTGTCACCCTCCCAGTCGATCCGATGCAGCAGGGTCATGCCGCGCAAGGGCATGTGGTCGATGTTTTCCGTCTGAAAGACAAACTTCTGGACGTCGAGGATCAGGAATCCGGTTTTCACTTCGTAGGTGCCGTACTTCATACCGGGCGCGTATCCCGAACCACTACCGCCACCGCGCCCGGTCGAGTGGACGAACGTGCCGTCGCCGTTGAACTGGAAGTGTACGCGGTAACTCAGATTGCGTTTGGACGGCGGCGGCGTGGCAAGCCACTGGCCGACGATACTGCGATCAAGCGCGGGGATTGGCGTCGGGGCTGGCCCTTGATCCTCGCCCGCAGCGGCACCGTGGCCTGCGGGCGCACCGCCCCCCGCTGCCAGGTTCGCATCGCCGTTGGGTAATGCGGTCCCCTGCGCGGCGCCACCTTGGCCACCCGCACCCGCCACACCC
>CAUYYV010000182.1:0-6942 GCA_963577075.1 Phycisphaerae bacterium | reverse complement strand
GCCATCTGCTGAAACTGCCGGCCCAGGCCCTGCTGGCTGAGCGCAAAGCAGCCGTCGAGATCGGCCTCGCCCTGACCACCCATCGCCCAGCATTTCAACCGCAGCGACTCGAGCTTATCGGCGGCCCGGTCGGCGGCCCGGTGGGCCGGGCCGCCCTGACCCATGGCCGCCCACTGCGCCGCGTCGGCCTGATCGACTTCGACCTTCATCTGACGGACCAGGCCAACTACCTGCGCCGCGCCGGTGCTCATTCCCGGCAGACGCTCCACAGCCTGATGCGACAACTGTTCGAGTTGCGCCGCGGTATCCGCGAGATCGCGGCGCAACTGATCCTGCTGCTCAGCCAGCCGCGCGCCGCGCAACTGATCGGACAAGTCGAGCCTGCTCTTGTGGCGGAACGCGCCCAGCCGGTCGGCCAAGTCGCGCTGCTGGTCGATGATCGCTATCAACCGGCTGCCCTGCCCAAGCATCGCGTCAGCCAGCGCCAGCCTTTGCA
The DNA here is from genome assembly GCA_963577075.1 of Phycisphaerae bacterium. Taxonomy (GTDB): domain Bacteria; phylum Planctomycetota; class Phycisphaerae; order Phycisphaerales; family Phycisphaeraceae; genus CAUYYV01. Next base: position 6,446 of record CAUYYV010000182.1, on the reverse strand, counting down.
GATCCTCGCGCGTTTGTTCCAAGCTTCTGGGCGGCTGTTCGATCGGCGACCTCGCTTCGCCGAGCCTGTCAATCGCCCGGCGCACCGCATCGCGTGCCTGCTCGATATCGTCGCCCCACTCGGTTAGCGGCCTAATCCCCTGCGCCGCCGCTGACACCGCGGACAACTCAGCGAGTAGTTGTCCCGACATTTCGGCAAGCAGGTCCGTGTACTGTTGCTCGAACTCGTAGAGTGGCGGCTGCTGCGCGCGGCGGCCCATCTGATCGGCAAGGTCGGCCAGCGTTGCCTCGTAGTCCTCCAACTGTTCGATCAGCGATTGCATCTGCCGGCGCTGGGCATCGGTCAACTCGTCATCGCGATCCAGAACATCTTGCAATGCATGCAAAAACTCGAGCAGGTCCTGCCGTTGGGTTCCGAGATTATCGAGTTGGGCAAGCAGGTCCTCGTACTCTGCGTTGATCTGCTCGACACGGTATTCGCTGCGGGCAAACTCCTCGTAATCCTCGCGCGACACGACCTGAATGACATAAGTAGGCGTGTCGGAAAAATGTGGCGAATTCGAGCCCGGGTAATTGTCAAACGCGGTGGCATAGTAGGTAATCACGTCACCACCGCGTGCGCCCAGCGCCGCGAGATCGAACGTGTATGAAGCATCTGCCCGGGCGGGCGAGTTAGCAACCAACTTCAGGTCGGTCGACGTCGGGCCCCAGCCATTGACGCTGCGATGCAGCACGATGCGGCTAATACCGACGTCGTCGCCGACGCTAATTTGCACAGACACCGGCCAATGCTCCGGTGCAATCACGTGCATCCCGGGCTCGGTGATGGTGATCTGGGGGGGCTTGTCGGATACGGCGATCAACGGCCCTTCACGAATCTCTCGCCCCGGCGTACCATCGACGCCTACCAGCGCGATACGGTATTCGCCTGTCGCCTGCATCGTAAACGCGCCCTGCACCGTGGCCGGATCATCCGATCGTGGCGTCAGGATCGATCTGGTGATCCGTGGCGCCTCGCCCGCCACCGCCAACTCGACGACGCCCTTGCGCAACGGAAGGTTGCTGCGCGCCGTCAAGGCGACATGCCCGCCCTCGATAGCGCGGATACCGGTCGGTTCGAGTTTCTGCTGCGACGCTGGCCAGCCAGTGTATTCGGGGTATTCGTAACGCACGAGGAGCTGGTCAAACAGCGGCGAGGGCGAGATACGCAACTCGTGCTGACGGCTGCGGCCGCGTGACGTGCGGACAAAAAACGCCCGCGATTCGCCTACATTCTGCAGGCGGAGCAGGAATCGGCCATCCGCCGATTTTAGCATTGGCATCTGCGCCGCCGTGACGCCGGCGGTGTCGACAAAAACAACATCGGCGTGATCGGGAACATTCGGTCCGGTGATCATAACTGCGATCGACGCTGGCCGGCCGAAATGCGTCGGTTCGGGCTCGATGCGTACATCGAAAGCGAGCCGGGTAAACGGCGGGTGTCCGGCGCCCGGTTTCATCAAGCGTGGCAACACGGCGGCAAAAACATCCGGGTAGGCGACATGGCCGATCACGACCGCAAGCATCGCGACCGCAGCAATCACAAATCCACGCCTCATGGGGCGATAGTCCACCACGCCGCGCGGCGACAACGACGAGGCCAACCGTCCGCCACGCTGCACGACCAGGTCCACAAGTTCGGCGCTGGTGTTTGTCGGCGGAGATCGTGAAAACTCGACGGCATTGATCAACTGGCTCTTTTCCACGTTCGTGCCCCGCTCGATAAGACGCGCTACGCGGCGGGCGTCGTAGCGACGGCGGATCACCGCCATCGATACATACACAATCCCCACTACGCAGACCGTCGCCAGCATCGCATCCACCGCGATCAATCCGAGATGGTCCAGGCCGACTACCGCGTCCAATGCAATCGCTGCCATCAAAGCCACAACCAACACCGTGGTACCGATGCAGATCGATCGCAGCGCCCCAGCCATGAACTCCAGCCAACCGGTCAATCGCAGCAGATTGTCTAGGTTCTCGCTTTTCACAGCAGACCGATCCTTCGACGGGCAATCCATTCTAATCCTGCCCAGCCAAGCAGCACATACAAAAGCCATGGCCTGTCCCAGATAAACTTCGGGCGTGGCGGTGCAGCGGCGGCGGCACGCTGGGTAGCCAACCGCTCAAGCAATTGGTCGGACTGATCCGCGTGAAGGTGCATGCCCCCCGTCTGCTCTGACAGCATGCGCATCGCCACGGGATTGGCCGACGTCGCCAACCGTTCGAGGTTGACGGCGTAGACGTTGAATTTTCGTTCGAGGCGCGACGGTGTCATGGCGGGCGTGTCGAGCACGGCAAGGTGGACGCCGACTGTCTCGGGTTCGAATCGAGCGCGCCAGTGTATGCCGCGTCCCGGCAACGGCAACAGCAGTTGATCACACCTTTTGCCCGTCGGATCGATCACATGCAGTTTCGGATCCGGGCCCGATGCGACCGGCGATCGCGCCAGGACGTCGAACACAAGATCATCGCCCAGGGGCACGCTTGATCGGCTCACTTTCAGCGCAACCTCTGCGCCCGGATCGAAGTCGCCGCCCAGCACGAGCCAGCGCATCAGGTTCGACCAGAACGCGTCGTAAACACCATCGAGTTCGATCAACGCCGGCGGCAGCATGCCCCACTGCCACAGCCCGTCGCCGAGAATCGTCACAACGTTACCGCGACCGTAGGTCATCCACACGATCCCCGGCTGTCCGACGTCATTGAGCCCACCGTTCTCGGCGACCGACCACGCCCTGGCCAACACGTGCGCCGCGGGTTTAACCCTCCCAACCCGGCGCATGGACATGAATCCGGGCAGACGCCCAAGCGCCTCGGCCGTGTCAAGCCCGCCCAGCAGGGCAAACCACGGGCTGGATCGGCCAGCCGGGGTGATCAAAAGGGTCCGGTCCTCGAGCACACCCGCTGCCCAAGTAACCGGCTCGATCACATCCAGTTCCTCGGCCAACCGCGCACCGACGAGCGACTGCTCGTCAAAAGCGCGGCCACGCGCCATGACCACGTGGCCACCACTCTCGACGTATTCACGTAATTGGCGCGCCTTGTCGCGGGTCAGTACCCGGTCGAGACCACGACCAAGCACAACGACATCATATTGCGAATACCCATTCTGCTCTTGCTGCACGGAACGCAACTTACCGCGAGTTTGGATGATTTCTTCTTTGGTAGGCGAAAACCTTGTGATCTGCGTCAGTTCAACGCGTTCGTCGCGACGCAACGCCTGGGCAAAAAATTTGCTGTCCCAATTGGGATCGGCCTCGAGCGTGAGCACACGGATTCGCTTTTTGGTCACTTGCACAAACACGCTTTGTGCGTTGTTGGCGATCTCGTCCTCACCATCGACGGTATCCACGGAAACCTTGTACTCGTAAAGACCCGGTTCGTGCTGTTCAACGGGCAGTATCACCGTTGCAACTCGCTGTCCGTCAAACCGGATCGGGTACGTCGTATGCCGGTCGCCGGCGCGTAGATGCAGGGTGGTGGCGGCCTCATCAAGCCCGACCTGGTACACCTTGACCTCGATCCGACCCGACTCGCCGATCAGCAGGTACGCCTGCATGGGGATGGCCAGCAGCGCCAGGTCGCGTTGCACGGCCGATCTGCCTAGGCAGACCGTGTGCACCGGGATGCCACGCGACTGGGCGAGCATGACGGCCGGCTGCACCGGTCGATCGGCGGTGTCCCGCCCGTCGCTGAGCAGCAGCACCGCAGCGCCCGGGCGGTCGGCAGGCAGTTGGCTGATCGTCTCCACCACGCTGTCGACCACGTGGCTGACCCCGCCGATCGCAATCTCGTCCGCCGACTGACGCAGTTGAGAGATGGGCATCGCGCGTGGCTCGTCATGGAAACTGCGCAGGCTCAACTCGAATTGCTGGGCGAGCCGATCGAGTCGATCCGCGGCTAACCATTGGTCAGCCGCGTATCTGAACCGGCTCATGCCGTTGCAGTCTTCGGTGAGCATGGATGCGGAAATATCCAACAACATCACTAATGGCTGACGCGCCTGGGCGGGCCCCGCCGGCGCCTGCTTGCTGGGCCCCATCAAAATGACGGCAACGACCGCAATGGTTGCCAACCGCATGCTCAGCAGCATGGCGTTAACAATCGGCTGAGGCCGCATCTTGCGGACATAGGCGAACATCGCCGCCGCCACCGCCATCAGCGCGCCAAGCCACACGTATTGCGGCGGCACTCCCGGGGGCGCCGGCTGCCACAGCCATGTCATTTGCTCAACCACTATTCATCGTTTCCACCAGCCGATGCACACCAGTTCGACGACCAACGCCGTCATCGCGACCACCATCGCCCATCCCCACAACGGATAGCCACGCAGAGAGAGCAACGTGTCGTCAACGGACGCGCCGCGTGTCTCGACGACCAGGGTGGAGTCGGCGAATCGGCCGGCCAAGCGTTTCGGATCGATCGGGCGCAAATCGCTTTCGCGCCCATCCACGTTCACCGCTGACCACGCAACCGGCTCGCCGTACTGCACCACGCGGTAGAACCCCGGCAGCGTCGGCCTTGGTAGGCGCACATGCGGACTGACCGATCGACCGATCAACTCCGCAGTGCTGCGCCGGCCGCCGGGGCCGATCACCTCAATAGCGCCGGAGACCGCGATCCGCCCGAATCGAAGTGGTACGCCGACCACGGCATCATGACCAGCGCCAAGCACATTTTCCAGACGTTGAATGTCGTCGGCCAGGCTGTGCATCAGGGCGACGAAAAGGCCGTATTTTCCCAGATCACTGTCGTCGAGTGCAACGCTGAAGTTGGCGACAAAGAGCTTGCCACCGCCCACCGCGCGTGACACCAGGGCCGGCCCCTGGTCATCAAACTCGAGATGGATTTTTGCGTCGGACCTGGCCGGGGGACCCGACCAAACGCGTCGAATCGCGATCCGGCTCAACGCCATTTGACTCATCTCGTCGAACTCGCGCAACAGGGTTGACCCCCAATCGCCGTGCAAGATACGCGCGCGCCCCTCCGCCTCGTCGCGCAACGTCACGGGCAGCCAGGGTACGACGCCGCCATCCGGGACGAGATTGTCAATGGCCGCCAGGTTCACATTGGCCATGCCCTGGCCACAGAAAAACACGACCCCCCCGCCCTGCAACAGGTACTCGTGGATAACCTTCAAGGCCGCATCGTCGAAAACTTTTGTGCGACTGACAAAAACCGCGGCTGCATCTTCCGGGTCAATCGCCCGCAACTGGGCGCTGGTAATGAATCGCACGTCAAAACTTCGCTCGTGATCGGCCCGAGGTGACAACGCACGTGTGATGAAATAACTGGCCGATCCCGGCTCGTTCGCATCATCATCGCCGATCACGATTACCGGTACGCGATCGACCGCGTGAACAATCAGAAAGGCACGATCATCGACATCGAAATCATCGGCATCGCACCGGAACACGACCCGATGGGCACGAACATCATTGAACACGGTTTCGACAGCAACGTCGCGGCGCTGGTGTGGCTCGAGCGTCAACGTTTCAAATGCGATTGGCACATCATCAACATTGATGTCGACGTGTACCGTGGCGGGCCGATCTGTATGGTTTGCAGCCTCGACGACCAGCCACGCCGCCCGGCCGGCCACCGGCCGTGGCGGGACCACGCGTGGTTTGGACAAGCTCGTGCTGGACGCCTCATCGCTCTGCGGCGGCACAAAGGTCACGACCACGCCGTCCGGCAGCAGGGCCGCCAGATCAGCGCCGTTCTTAAACGCGAGCCAATTGGTCGCCTGCATGTCGCTGATAACGACCAAGCGACGTGGCCCGTTGTGATCGGACAATTGTTCACCGGCCAGTGCAATGGCGGCCGTCAGATCGGCACGCTCAAACGTTGCGTCGAGGTCATCAAGCTGGTTGCGCATCACGTCGAAGTTACCGCCGAGCGTGCGCAGCGCCGCTCGCGGCCTGGCATCGGCATACACGATGTTGGCGAGATCGACGCCGGGCATCAGGTCGTCGAGGACGCGCCGGGCCGTAACCCGCATCGTGTCCATGAGCCTGACCCCACCCACCAACCGGCGAGCCGAGGCGCTGGTGTCGACGAGCAGCACAACGCCAGCACCGCGAGTGGGGTCAACCATCGTGGTGCGATCAAGCCACTGCGGCATGGAAAACGCCAGCACGATGCACACCACGGCCAGGCAACGCAGCAGCAGCAGCAGCCACCGGCGCCATCGAATCAGCCGTGCCTGGCTCGCGTGTGACCGCGCCAGCAACTGAATAGATGGAAAAACCAGTCGCATCTGCGCCCGCCGGTGCATCAGATGCGCTGTCACCGGCAACGACAGCATCGAAAGACCCCAGAGCATCGATGGCGTGATCAACGAAATATATGCAACCATCATCATCATCGCTATTGATCATACCGTTGTCGCAATGGATCTCTTTG
>CAUYYV010000181.1:0-7016 GCA_963577075.1 Phycisphaerae bacterium | reverse complement strand
GGCATCTACGAGCCGCAGGCCGTGCGCAACGAAATGGGCGGTGCATTCGCCCACGACGTGCATCACCCCCCCGATACGCATCGCCGCAAGTCCGACATGCAGTACGTCGAACTATGATCATCACAATTGCCTGAGCATCTCGCGCAGGCGATCGGCAAGCGACTCGAGATCGTCGCCAAATAGAATATAGCCGGTTCGTGACACGCTCTGTCCAGGCTCGATATCGCCGTACTCGGGCCGACTGTGCAGGCAATGCCGTTCGCTCCCATTGTGCAATCCGGAGACTGAGTGCTCGTAACCGATGACGTACGCCTTGGTCCGGTCGATGCTGACCATGCCGAGGATCGTCGGCGCATCGACATGCACCTCACTTCGGCCCCACATGCCCTCACAGACCAACTCGATCGGCTGCTCGTACCCTGCCGGGTCAAACTGATAGGCGCAGCAATCGAACCGCGTGCGTGGCAGTTCGGCCATGCTGATCATGCGACCATCGCAAGAAATGAAGCTACGCTCGATCACTGACAGGATGCGCTGCCGCGTATCATCATGTTTCAGTCGAAACGGACCGTCACCAGGTTGCAGGCACCCCCCTTCACACATCACCCGCTCGAACGTCCGCTCGCTTTCATTGGTCAACGTCATGATCATCTCGAGGTGTCCGTCCACGGCGGCCATGTCAGCGCGAACCGTCATACCCGTGATCAGATCGTAGATCGGCTTGCCGGCATCGAACCCCGCAACGCGAGGACGTGTCTCTAGGAGGTATCGGTCGTCGCCGCGCCATTCATGCGACCACGACTGGTCACCCGTCTGCCTCCATCTGGCAGGTACTTCCCAGAAAACCTTCACGACGGCATCACTGGCGATGACCATCTCGGGAAACTGGACACGCACGCCGGATTGCCAGCCCTCGTGCCAGGCCTCGATGTACTCGGTCTCGGTCGGTTTCAGTTGGATCATGTTGGTTTTCCTTAAATAGCTCGCACAACGGTCAGTGCGTCGCGGCCAGGTACGCCGGGGGCTTGGGATCAAGCCAATCCACCAACTGGTCCTTGATCGCGTGGGCAAGCCAGTGATTGGCCGAGGGATTATAGTGGTTGAACACTGCGGCCGCTGATGGCGGGATGTACAGCAGCCTGAGGAACTGCTGCGGCGACAGATCGAACAGCCGATAGTACTCGGCAAGCAGCGGCAGCGTGTCGATGTACGCCATGCGGTGATGTTCGAGATAGTCAATTATGCACTGATCGAACCGCGGGCCACCCACGAGCGCGTGCGCAACGTTCTCCGGGCTGTAGCTGAGCATGACCATCAGTTTCTTGCCCTCGTCTTCAAACCACATGCGCATCCCGTCGAGGATGTGCTGGGTGGATCGAAACCCGTACGTCTGATGCAGCCGGCGCGCATCGGTACGACGGGTCGCCGGGTCGCGCAGGTTCACCGTCACGCCCAACGCCTCGGCCAGCCGCTCCAGTTCATCAAGCCGATCAACCTCGCCACCGCGCTGCATCACAAACAGCTGGACGATCGAATCGTCCTTGAATATTTTGTAGAAATGATCGTGATCGCAAAGATCGCGCAGCGCGCTTTCGTCGCGACAGAGTCCCGGCCGCTCGACGAAATCGCCCTGCTCAACGTCGAATCGCAGGTGTGACCAGGGCACGCCGTGCAACATTCTCGGCTTGTCACCGGGCTCTACCACGTCGGCAAACGATCGAATCCACCGAGCCGCATCCACGTTGCGAACATGGTCATCATCAAAGATATTGAGGATGACATAGTCAGCCGCGCTATCGGTCGCCTCGACACGCCGGGCGCGGCGGCAGGCCTGGTACACGCCGTGCCCGCCGACGCCAAAATTGCGGATCGACTCGCCCAAGTGGGCCGCCAGATACTCCTGCCAGGTCTCGCCATCGCTCACCTGCTGGCATTGGGTGAAGCTGTCACCGTACGTGTTGATCCGGCAGGGCTGGTCTCGATAGTGAATCATCCGGCGCTGCCCACCCGGCTCGTAGCTGTACCGGGACAACGAACCGCCGATCCCGTCGGCCATCACCACATCTTTGGGCACGTAACCCAACTCGCAATCGAACCGGGACCATGATTCGCCCTCGGGATCCAGGAAAGGCTCCACGTCGATACGGCGGTACGTCGTCTGATGGAGCAGTTGCTTGACAGCGTCGTCAGTCATGGGAGCCTCGTGCGACCGTCGGGCCGTGCATGGTTGATTAAGAATCCATGTGCCTACGCCCGCGACTGGAGATCAACCACCAGTTGGTTGAGTGCTCAACACCTGCTCGAACACCTGCTCAAGCACTTCGACGCCCTCCTCGACCGCGGCCTGCCCAATCATTAGCGGCGGTGCAATCTTGACCGATGCACCTTCGTAGCCGACCGGCCCAAACAGCATCACGCCCTGTTGCACCGCCCGGCCGACCACCCTCCACGCCAGATGCGTATCCGCATCGGTCGTACCCGGCTTGACACAGTGAAGCGAAGCGACCAACCCCTTGCCGTGGTGTGCCAGGATCACGTCACTGAACCTTTCACGAATTCGCTCGGCAGCAGCCTGCATGATCGGCCCGACGGTCGCCGCATGCTCCGTCAGGTTTTCTTCGAGAATGATTTTTAAACTCGCCAGTGCCGCGGCACAGCAGATCGGGTTGCCCGAGTGCGTGCTGGTCATCGCACCGGGTTCGAACAGATCGAGCAGGTCGGCCCTGCCGATCACGGCGCTGATCGGCAGCGACCCGCTGATCCCCTTGCCACAGGCGATCAGGTCGGGCACGATCCCGTAATGCTCAAATCCCCAGAACGTGCCCGTGCGCCCGAAGCCGGCCTGCACCTCGTCCATGATCAGCACGGCATCGTGCCTGTCGCACCATGCACGCAATGCCTGAATGTACTCCGGGGGTGCGAAACTCGAATTGCCGCCCTGATACGTCTCGGTCATCACGCCGCAGACCCGATCCGGCTGCACGCCGGCGTCATCCAAAGCGCGTTCGAATGCGGCGAACTCGTTGTCGGCCAATCGGCAGCGCACGCCACCGTCAGGAAAGGGCACTTGGACAAAGTGTACGTCCTCGTAGCCGATCCATTGCTTCAGACCCAGGATGCCACCGGCCAGTTGGGCGCCCAGCGTCCGACCGTGAAAGGCGTTCTCGAAGGAGACAAACACGCTGTCGGCTTTACCACGCCGGCGGCTGTGCTCGCGAGCCAACTTGATCGACATTTCGATCGCCTCCGAGCCGGTCGACATCAGCATGACCTTGTCATCCGGGCGTGGTGCCACTTTCTGCAGCGCTTCGACCAGTTCGCCGCGCGCGTCGTTGGGGAAACAGTAGCTGGTGAGCAATCCATGGCGGGCCTGCTCGACGACGGCATCGATCATCTGCCGGCGGCCGTGGCCGGCGTTGGTGATCAGCACCCCCGAACTGAAATCGATCCAGCGGTTGCCCCACGCATCGTAAATCGTCGCTCCCTCGGCACGGTCCCAGACAATCGGCGGCTGCCCCTCCATGCAGAGCGGTTCGATGCGGCGAAGCTTCTCCAGAAGCACCACGCTGTCCGGGTGAGGGATCGGAGTCTGAATCGTCCGGTACGCCGTTTCGACAGGTTCAACGTCAACAGGTTCAATCGGATACGCTTCGCCCATGAAGAATCAATTCAAATTAAAATTGGGTCACTATTCACTGGGCACATTCTAGCGAGCTGTGCTTTTTTTTGTCGAGATGATGGGTTTGAAAGATGATTTTCGTGATCGCTTCGATTCCTCGCACAAGGGGCCAACCGCTTTCCCGGCAAAAACCTCCGCCGCGATCAACCGGTGAAACTAAATTAAGCCGCCTCCCGACATTCCTTTTGCGCGGCCGTCATCTTTGAAACGAAATCCGGCCTGCTCTGATCCACCTGTCCTCCTCAACATTGACCCTGCTCGACGTGCCGGATCGCAATGCCTGATTTGCCATTACGCCCTCCACCCCGCGCAACTTCTGCAACGTGGAACACGGCGTCACCACCCGCACGAAAAATCAAACATCCTCTCACCTATATCACGCTCGGCCGCCATAACCCTCGCTCCTTCGCGCGTCCCCTTTTAAAATTTCACCCTTTAACTTTGAATTCAAATTCTCTTCCTTGTCATTGCCCTGTCAATCTCGCGCTTCGCGTCGCGCTGCTTGATCGACTGGCGCTTGTCGTGATATTTTTTGCCCTGTCCAACACCCAGTTCAAGCTTGATGTGCCCTCGGACAAAGTACAGTGCCATCGGCACGAGTGTAACGCCGCGGGCCGAGGTCAGGCCCATCAACTTGCTGATCTGCTGCTTGTGCGCCAGCAACTTGCGGCGGCGTGTCGGCTCGTGGCCACTACTCGCCGCGGCGTGCTGGTATTGCGCGATGTTGACGTCGTAAAGGAACAACTCCATCGTCGCCGGTTCGACCTGGGCGTAGCCCTCTGCCAGTGACGCCTGCCCGTTGCGGATGCTCTTGACCTCGCTGCCCACCAGCACGACGCCCACCTCGAGGACCTCGCTGATGTGAAACTCGTGGAATGCGCGGCGGTTGACGATGCGCGGCGAGTGGTTGTCCTGTTGCTTCTTACCCATGATGCTCAAAGAATCGGCAGAACCGGCGGCGCCAACGCGAAATTCCCTTGCTTGGCCCTCGGATCTCGGCCCTAAATCCTATTTGCCAACACAAAACGTGGCGAAAACGCGGCCAATAATGTCATCGGGCGTCATCTGTCCGCCCAAGCCGGCCAACTCATCAAGCGCGGCGCGCAGGGTCGCGGCGATCAATTCGCTGTCGCCCAGGTCACGGCGGCCTCGTTGTGCCTCCAGCCGACGCCGAACGTCGCCAAGGCAATCAGCAGCAGCGTGCAGAGCCGTTTCGTGGCGGGGCTGGAGGGCGAGCGTATCAGCGGCAACGCTCACGGCACGATCAGCCAGCCTTGACGCCAGCAAGCGTCGCAACCGGCCAAGCCCCGCACCGGTGCGCCCGCTGACAACCACGTCTCGATTCGTCGCATCGGACGGCGCCAGGTCCGCCTTCGTGCGCACGCGAATCACCGGCAAGTCCGGCAGACGATACCCGGCCTCACCACCGAGTCCATCGTGCACGTGCAGGATCACGTCGGCACGGTCGATCGCACTGCAAGCGACTTGCTGAATCTGTCCGTCGAGCGGGCTGCCAGGTGCGTCGAGCCCGGCAATATCCACGAGCATGACCTCGACGCTCTGGCCTGTCGAGGTCTCGAGTCGAAGCGGCTCCATAAGAACGTCGCGGGTGGTCCCGGCCGTGGTCGCGATGACCGCGCGTTGACGCCCGAGAAGCGCATTGAACAACGTGCTCTTGCCCGTGCTCGGTGCACCGGCAAGCACCACACGCGGCAACGCCTCGAGTCCGCCCCACGACCGACTGCGCGAAAGCAGGTTCAACAGCCGCCTCTCGATACCCGCAAGATTGGCGTCCAGATTGTCGGGTGCGATCGCCACCACATCCTCCTGATCGACAAAATCGATACCCGCCTCGACCCTTGCCAACTGCTCGGCCAGGGCATCCACCAGTTGGGCGGCAAATCGTCCCAATTCGCCACGGCGCAGGAACCCGGCCGCGTGCAACTGATCGTCACTGGTGGCGGCAATGGTCGCGGCGATACCTTCGGCCTGGGTCAGGTCCAGCTTGCCCGCCACAAAAGCGCGCCAGGTAAATTCACCCGGCTCGGCCAACCGCACGCCCAACCGACGGACGCACCTGATGATTCGTTCGAGCAATGCCGGATGGCCCGGGCACTGAAGCTCGGCCATGTCCTGGCCCGTATAACTGGCTGGACCGACGAAAAATGCGCACAGCACCGGTAATTCGTGCACACCCGCCGAGCCGACGGCGCCACCGGGCAACTTCAGGCGACACGGCGCCAGCATGCGCGGCAACAGCCTTGGATCTTTCACCTTGCCGTTTGCCTGGCCACCGGTCAGGGCGGCGAGGATAACGCCTGTCCGCGGCCCGGTGAATCGCAGCAGACCGCGCGGCGACCGTCCGGCCGGTGAACCGGCCGCCACTATCGTGTCCTCGCCGCTGATCATGGCCGTTTGCGTTGCTTGTAGCCGCCACTGCCGCTCTTGCCACCTCCACGCGACTTCGCCGCACGTTGTTTGGCTTCGACGGCCTTGTGCAACCGATCCATAAGGCCACCTGGCTTGGGCTTCTTCGGCGACTTCGGGTTAAACAGCGTGCCGTCCTTCTCCTGCTTACGAATGTGCTTGCGCACAATAGTGCTCTCGATGATGCCGATACCTGTCGAGGTGAGAATATACAGCGTCAGTCCGCTCGGCACCGAGTACATCATCAGTGGGAAGAGCACGGTCATCATCACGCTCATGATCTTCTGCTGACGGCGCATTTCATCCGTCGTCGCCGGCGTCATCGTCAACTTCTGCTGGATGAAGAACACGACACCCATCAGAATCGGCAGGATATTGAACGACGAATAATCGAAGTTGAACAGGAGAAAACGGAAGTAGCGTGGCTCGTCATAGAATGACCAGAATCGATCGGGTACGGACAGGTCGAGCAGGAACTGCCCGAGCGGCGTCTCGCCAAAGATGGCCTGGAAGACGCTATAAAAGGCCGGCTCGTGGCGCAGCTCGATCGCGGTGTAGAGCATCGCGTAGAGCGCGACCCAGATCGGCATCTGCAGGACCATGGGCACGCACCCGAGCATGCCGGTGACCGGATTGACCCCTTGCTCGCGATACAGCCGCATCGTCTCCTGGCCGATCTTTGTCTGATCGTTAGCGTATTTCTTCTTGATCTTGTCGATCTCGGGCTTCAGGGCCTGCGTCTGCTTGCCCATCTTCATCATGTTGATCTGCGACCGCTTGGTGATCGGATGCAGCACCATGCGCACGAAACAGACCAGAAGAATGATTGCCACGCCCCAGTCCCCCACCACCGCGTGCAGCATCTTGAGAAACCACAGCAACGCCTTTGCCAGCGGCTGAAACGTGCAAA